>JAGQPO010000594.1 GCA_020426665.1 Planctomycetales bacterium | reverse complement strand
AGCCCTGCGGCTCACGCACGACTTCTGCTACGCTGCCTGTCCGAAAATCAAGCTGCGGCGGAATACTAGCCGAGCCGAACGGAGGTCATACTTAAACTGCCCCCGAGCAGTTCATTGTTAAACAACTTTAATTGATCCGACGTGTGCTTCAGGCCGAGTACGTACAGCAACGGCAAGTAGTGATCTGGCGTCGGCACGGCCAACTTTAGCGCCCGGCCCTGATTTGAATAGTCAATCAAAGGCGCGTAGTCACCATCGGCAAGCTGCCGGTTCACGAAATTCTGGGCTTCAAACGCCCAGTCAAAGCCGTGGTTGGGACGGTCAATGTTGCGGAAATCGATGAGCCCCAAGTTATGCACAATGTTTCCGCTGCCAACGACCAGGATTCCATGGTGTCGCAGCACATCGAGCCGTCGCCCCAAATCAAAATGAAATTCTGCGGACTTTGTGCGATCCAGACTCATCTGCACCACCGGAACATCTGCGGCCGGATAAAGGTGCGTCAGCACAGTCCATGCTCCATGATCGAGCCCCCAAGACTGGTCGACTTCCGCCGGAGCTTCGGGGGCGAGTCGTGCCGCTGTTTCAGCCAGCTGGGGACTCCCCGGAGCAGGGTATTGGAATTCATGCAACGCCTTGGGGAATCCACCAAAATCGTGGATCGTCCTCGGCGTCTTCATCGCCGTCACTTTTGTCCCACGGGTGAACCAGTGCGCGGAAATACAAAGAATCGCCTTCGGCTTGGGAATCGTTTTCTCCATCGAACGGAACCCTTGCACGAAGCGATTTTCCTGCAGTGCATTCATCGGATTGCCGTGACCCAGGAATAAGGCAGGCATCGGCTCGGAGCGAGGAAACTCCTGGGCGAACGCTTCAAGCTGATTCAAACTGCCGATCGACAAGGTCGTGCCTACTGTCCTTTTCCAAAATTCCCGACGATCCATCGTGAAGTGCTCCTAACGACGGTAACAGTGTGTTTCCCGACACGCCGCAAATGTATGTTATAACAGATATGTCGGCAAGGTCAGACGGAGAGTTGAATTCAATTCGCGTATCGCATCTGCCCCAATGCCAACAGCGCCCACTCGGCAAGGGCTGAAGACACACACTGCCTATCGCACTGATCCGGTAGCATCCGCGCCCAATACTGGTCAGGCGTCCGATTAACGCTGATCGCGGTGCTGGCTCGCAGGTGTTGAACAAATTCCGTTGATGGATCAGAAAGTCGTCGTGTCATGCACAGCCTGACCGAACCCAGACTGATGACATTTGGCGATGGACGGACGACGACGACGCAGCGGATGAAACGGGTCCGCTAACTCGTCTGTGGATGGCTTGTCAGCACGTCATGGATGACATTGCCATAAACATCGGTCAGTCGAAAATCTCGGCCGGCGTGGCGATAGGTCAAATGTTCATGATCCAGGCCCAGTGCGTAGAGCAGCGTGGCGTGCAAGTCATGCATGTGGACCGGGTTTTCGATTGGGGCGTATCCGAAGTCGTCGGAAGCACCGAATGTCAATCCGGCGCGGGCACCTCCACCGGCCATCCACATCGTAAATCCTTGGGGATGATGATTGCGACCGTCTTCGTTTTCCACCGTCGGCGTTCGTCCGAATTCGGCCCCCCACAGTACGAGCGTGTCGTCCAGTAATCCCCGTGCCGCCAAGTCGGTCAGGAGTCCTGCGATCGGGCGGTCGACTTTGGCGGCTTCGGTGACGCTGCCGTCTTTCACGTTTTTGTGGTGATCCCAGGTATAGTCGGTGGAAACTTGAATGTAACGAACACCTTGTTCGGCAAACTTTCTGGCCAGCAGACACTGTCTTCCAAAATTGTCCGTCTGATCGCTTCCAATTCCATACAGATCAAGTGTCTGTTTTGATTCGTCGTCCAGGCTCATCACCGCAGGCATCGTCGATTGCATGCGAAACGCCAGTTCGTAGTTGGCAATCATGCCTTCAATGTGTTGGTCATGATTGATTTCTGCCAAGTGCTGGTGATTGAGAGATTGAATCAGATCCAATTGGGAGCGTTGAGTGGAAAGAGAAATATTGGGGTTGGTCAAGTTGGCGACCTTGGCTTTGGCAATCGGGACCTCGGCGGCGCCAATGGCGGTTCCCTGGTGGACTGCCGGCAAAAAAGCGTTGCCGTAATTTTGTACGCCGCCATGGCCTCGTGGTGGGGAAATCGTAATGAAAGCGGGCAAGTTCTCGTTAACACTGCCGAGTCCATAGCTGACCCAGGCACCAACACTTGGCCTGACCAGGTTGGCTTGCCCGGTGTGCAACCGTAACAGTGCCTCACCGTGGGCGTTGCCTTCGGTATGCAATGACCGAATCACGCACAGACGATCCGCGTGACCGGACAAGTGGGGGAACAGTTCGCTGATCCAGATGCCGCTGTCGCCGTGTTGGTCGAACTTGAACGGCGATCCCATCAGAGTTCCCAAAGTCTCTTTGTCGGCCACGCCAACGGATGAGCCGTGCAGAGTCTTGCCGTCATCCTGATTCAACCGCGGTTTCGGATCGAACAGATCGACATGGCTGGGACCGCCCCACATGAACAGAAAAATGACTCGTTGTGCGCGTTTTGGGATCGCCGCCTGAATTTCCGCCCCAGCCGCAGCGTGATACTGTGCCGCGATGGCGGCCAGTGCCATTTGTCCAAACCCGGCCGCACTGGTCTGCAACATGTCGCGTCGGTTGCGGGGACTGGCAAAACAATTGCAACGCATCGATTACTCCACGGTTTGGAATCGGCTGGAGGCAAACAACGCGTGACAGGCCAGGGACCATGCCTGTCTTTCAGCGTTTTCCTGGTGCCTCATTTCCGCTTTCATGCGATCAACGAACGCTAGTATTTGGGCACACTCGTCGGCATTGGATTCGGTTCCGAGAACTTGACGAAACAGCAGTTCAACGCGTCCTTGATCGGACAGTGTGCGTCCCGGAGTCGATTCCAACAACCGCTCCGCCATCGCCTGTGACGCGTTGATGAGACTCTCGTCATTCATAATGAACAAGGCTTGCGTGGCCACCAACGTGTCCGGTCGCATCCCGGTGGCGGCATGCGGATTGGCAAAGTCGAATGCATCAAAAAGCTCTGGCAAGTCATTACGGATGACGGGCAGGTAAACACTTCGGCACGGAAAATCGGTTCGTCGTCGATTGGTGTTGGCGCCGACCGCCGTTGCCTGGTCTCCGAGATACCAGACACTTGAATTCATTGGCGTTAAATCCAAAACACCGGCGGACAGGAGCAAGGAATCGCGAAACGATTCGGCGTCCAAGCGTCGCCGGTTGGCGCGCCACAGCAATCGATTGTCCGGGTCGATCTGATAGGATCGTTCGTCGTATCGACTGCTGATCGCGAACGTCCGACTGGTCGCGATCTCGCGGATCAATGACTTGATCGACCAGCCGTTTTTGATCAGCCGTGAGGCCAAATAATCCAACAGTTCCGGGTGACTTGGTGGCTCGCCCGTGCGGCCGAAATTGTCCACGGTACGTACCAATCCCCGTCCCATCAAATGGTGCCAGATTCGATTGGCAAAGACTCGGGATGCCAGATGACCGGCACCGCCCTGCGCGTCGGTCAACCATTGCGAAAGTTCTAGTCGGCCACTGGATGATTCGGGGATCTCGACATCACCGCGACAGACCACACGCAAGAAACCTCGTGGAACCCGCTGGCCCGGACGATCGAATTGTCCGGCAAGACGAACGGATTCGTCGCCGGGCTGCGGCCGGTCGCTGGGAATCATCGCGCGCGGCGGGATCGCCGGCGGTGATGCCAGCTGTTTTGCCAGATCATCGATCAACGCTTGCTGCAGCGCGGCACGCTGCTGTGGGTCAATCTGCGTGTTCAAAACGCCTTGATCGACGGCGTCCTGGTGTTGCTTCGCATGCTCCGCAAGTTCATCAAGTTTATTTTCCTTCAATAAATCGATCGCCGACTTGGCTGCTTTGATGCGTGCTTGCAATGCGGGACGTTCGCGCCAGTATCTTTCGTATTCCTGATCGGCATTGCTCCCTTCGGCGCCCAGCCCGATCAACTGTTCCATCAATCGTTGCTGGCCGAGCATGTATCGATTTTCCATCACTTCGGTGGAAGTCAATATTCCCGCCAGTGCGTAATAGTCTTCCGTCGGCACGGGATCAAACTTGTGATCATGGCAGCGGGCGCAGCCGAGCGTCTGCCCCAGCACGGCGCGACCGATTGTGTCGATCTGTTCGTCGGCGATGTCCATGCGTCGTTGATCACCGTTGTTTCCCA
>JAGQPO010000593.1 GCA_020426665.1 Planctomycetales bacterium | reverse complement strand
TTTCGAGTCTCGGAGAGACTCGACTACGTGACTCTCCTTTAGCTTGACCAACTTCAGAGCAAGTCCACTCAATGCAGCGACAACCCAGAATTACGAACGCAGCGATGCCAAACCTACTTTGCGTAGGTGGCTGACAAAAAAGCGGGAGCTTCGGGGAGAAAATGTAAGCGACGGCGCAAATCCAGCCGATGTCGCGACAGCTTCTCACCGTCAAACCGAATCTCGCCGCGATCGGGCACGGCCAAACCTGCCAGCAATCGCAGCAGCGTGCTTTTCCCTGCTCCATTGACGCCCACCACGGCAATCACTTGCCCGCCTTCTATCTCGATGCTGATCGAATTTAACACCCGTTGAAAGGGATACGCTTTAAAAAGGTTTTCAATGGCAACGTGCATCGAGGAGCCTCACGCGGGTTTGTGCGTCACGCGTGTTTATACGTCACGCGGCGGGTGACATCGTGTTTGCTGTCGATCAATCTATTTTATCGCTTTCATTAACGCTGGATAATTTTTGTCGACGACAGAACACCGATATTCTTGCTTTACCACCAGTCAAAACGCCAGATGAGTAGCAAGCGAACCAATAGAATACCGGTAGCGTACCAAAACCAGGGCGTTATCTCATCGTTGCGCACGGGGATACAATGTTTCGTTTTAGCCTACGAAGTCTCGTTGGTCTAACGACCATCTTCGCTGTGATCATAGCGAGCGGTTATTATTACTTTTCTTCGGAAAATCCTGTTGAACGAGAGATTCGGCTGTACGGTAAAACCCCGATGAAGGATCCGGACCGGCTGCTTGCTGAAGTTGAACGCCTGGCCGAACTTGGCGACCAAGCTCAATCCTCCGAATCGTTCAGCTATGTTCCCGCAAACGCTTCCGAGCTAACGCGCGTCGAACTCGCCCAAATTGCACACCACTTTCGAGAACGATTTCCGTTCCGGAGTCTTCGGCCACGTTTGGCTTATGAATCCAGTCTCCCAAAGTCGAAAGCAATTCTGGGTGAAGCGACATTAGCGCGGATGAATCTCGCCGAAGATCCCACGCAAGGTGGTATGGTGAAGGCACGACTTACACCCACGCGGACGCAGGCGTTTTACGAACTGCATAGTGAGTGGGTGTTTACGTTCATCACACAGGAAGGCGTCGGCCTTTCGCGGATGCGATTCCCGTCCGTGTGGGACCTGGAACTGGCGGATTCCCCGCCCGTTGAATTTGACGAGCTCAGTGATGATGCTCCAGAACCCGGCGGAATTGTAGAAATCCTTGACGATGAGCCTGGGCGCTATCAATTCGAAAATGAATGGAATCGGTTCGATAGCAATGACTATCAGAGAGGAATTGATCTTGCCTTCGCCGCGTGGGCTGACACGAACAATCCGATGAGCATTCCAACGAAACCGCGTCTTGATTGGTACTACGAGCAGGACCGACTGGAATTTGGCGAGAGCGGACGTAACGGTTTTGCGCGCGACGTAGACCATGTAGCCGGCTTTGCGCCGCATCGGCTGGCCGAAAAACGTTCGATCCAAATGGACCGACCATTCGGAAGCTATGATTTCCCGCCGCCTGCGTCCCCGGATCGTAATTGGGTTCTTAAGTCACTGCAGCTAGTCAGCTTGCTGAAGCACGGTCGGCCACAGGTGTACGTGTCGAAGCAGCTTCCCGACATGACTTCTCTCGGAGCCGAGGTTCGCGATCTAGACAGGTTCGAGCAGATGGCACTTCGAGAGTTGTACAAAGGACAGGACGTTCACATCGAAGGACGTGAAAACCAAGTCAGAATGCTGGGTAGTCTTCGAGCGATTCGGCAGTGCTTGGATTGCCACAGCGTCGATCGTGGCGAACTGCTGGGAGCGTTCACGTATGTCTTTGTGCGCGGCGCTAGCCGTCAACCCGTCAACAAGGATCACTGACGGTAACATCTTTGACGCACCGCCGAACCGGCTATTCGCCTTGGCCACCGTCGACTGCGGCAAGAAATTGGTCGATCAATCCTTTCGGTGCTTTGACGACATGTTCCGCGCCCGGAAAGCTTCCGTTTTTTACGTCGTCGATGTAGTCTCGAAAACCTCCGACTCGCTCAAGCTGGATCGCCTGCTCCATCTCGTACAGGTTCCGGTATTGTTTGGTGTGTCGCGGATAAGGAGGCGCGTGGTTGCCCAAGATATCTTCGGCAAACATAAACTGAATATCACCGCCACTGCCGGCACCGATCGATGAGGTCACGAGACGAGTGCGGCGGGAAATTTGTGCCAGCAACTCCGCCGGCACCACTTCAACTTCGACAGCCCATGCCCCTGCCTCTTCAAACAACTTTATCTGCTGAAACACCCAGATTGCCTCTTCAATCGTTTTGCCAACCGCCCTGAGGCCTCCCGTCCAAGTGCTCAGACGAGGCACAAGACCCGCGTGGGCTTCGACAGGGATTCCCGCGTCAGAAACGGTCCGAATGAACTCCGGTCCCCATTGGCACATGATTCCATCGGCGCCGATTTCCATTGCGTCGTAACCGGCACGGACCGCTTCGGCCGCCGTAGCGATCTTCGTCAAACCGATACAGAATGTCATGAACGTATTGGGCGCCGCCTTTCGGATCGCAATCGCGTCGGCCGGATTCGCCGGATCAAATTTGACTTTCAGCGTATCGATTCCCGCCTCTTCAGCCGCCGCGGCCTCCCTGGTTGTGAAGGGCATTGTCTCGGTTAGCACAGCCTTTCCCTTCAAATCTTGAAGGTGCTTGACGGTATGATTGCGGGTTGCATACGACCCGCCGAGAGTCATGGTCCGATGCAATCCTCGCTTGTGCGCATCTCGGGGAGGCAATGCGTTGGGTGGGTTTCCGTCAGATTTCATGAGTTTGATATTCGGTTCCTGAGAATGATTACGGGCCAGGTGCGGTCACTCGACAAAGTAACTCGGCAATCGTTATTGCATGACCATGATAGATGTCCAGGTTACGCACCGGCAACCTTCGTATTGTTAACGACCGACACCGACGACTTAGTTAACGGTCTAACTATCACGGTGCCAGTCTGCAGGGTATCATCGAGTCCCATTGCACCGGCGCTTTGTCGGCTTTCGTCGCAGCACATGACCGCAGTAAATCGTCCACAACTGGTGGAGAAATGAATGAAGACGCGCATTCAGATTTTGACGATGACCACATGGTTAATCGGATCGTTGGTCGCGACGACTTGGATCGGGGCGGCCGAACCGACGTGGCCGTCTGCCTCCTGGACATCAGCCAGTCCGGCCGATTGTGGCATGGACGAATCGAAGCTTACCAAGGCACGCGACTACGCCCTGTCGGCCGGAGGGTCTGGGATGATCCTTCGACACGGTCAAGTCGTGATGCGGTGGGGCGATCAGCGAGCGCGATACGACATCAAATCCGCCACAAAATCCTTCGGCGCGACGATGCTTGGTGTGGCTATCAACGACGGCAAGGTTAACCTTGAAACGCCGGCCAAACACTATCACCCATCACTAGGCACTCCACCGCACACGAATGCTGAAACCGGCTGGATCGACCAGATCACGTTGTTGCATCTGGCGACACAGACGGCCGGGTTCGCAAAGCCGGGCGGGTACGAGCAACAGTTGTTCCGCCCCGGCACGCGATGGCTGTACAGTGATGGCGGCCCCAACTGGCTGGCCGAATGTCTGACGCTTGTCTACCAGCGGGATCTTGAAGATGTCATGTTCGAGCGTGTATTCACACCGATCGGCATTTCGAAGGACGACCTGCAATGGCGAAAGAACGCATATCGCGACGCGACCATCAATGGCATTCCGCGGCGTGAGTTTGGTGCCGGAATCCATGCGAACGTCGAAGCCCTTTCGCGGTTGGGTTTTCTCTATCTGCGCGAAGGTCGCTGGCGGGACCAACAGATCATCAGCAAAGAATATGTCGCGCTGGCGACGCGTCCGGTGAAGTCGACAGTCGGCCTGGATGAATGGGAAGGCGATCCCCATGGCAACGCGTCGGATCACTATGGTCTGTTGTGGTGGAACAACGCCGACGGGGCGCTTGCCGAAGTGCCGCGCGATGCGTTTTGGGCGTGGGGCTTGTATGACAGCCTGATCGTCGTGATTCCGTCGCTGGATCTGGTCGTTGCGCGCTGCGGCGAACGATCAAAGCAGTGGCCGCGTGAGAAGGGGCAAAGTCATTACGCGGTCCTCGAACCTTTCTTGAATCCGATCGTCACAGGAGTTCAATCATCGGAAGAAAACAACAACCATTCGGTAACTTCGACCACCAGGTCGGCACCGTACCCTCCCAGCCCGGTGATTAAGGCAGTCCAGTGGGCACCCGCATCGACAATCGTTCGCCAAGCCAAAGGCAGCGACAACTGGCCAATCACATGGGGCGACGACGGCGAACTGTACACGGCCTACGGCGACGGCCGCGGATTCGAGCCGTTCGTGGATCGCAAACTGAGCCTAGGTGTTTGCCGGATCAGCGGCGGCCCAAAAGATTTTCGGGGCGTCAATGTTCGAACAACGACCGGTGAACGCCTGGGGCAGGGATCGAACGGCGAAAAGGCAAGCGGACTGTTGATGGTTGACGGCACGATCTACATGTGGGTTCGTAACGCCGGAAACTCGCGACTGGGATGGTCCAGTGATCGGGGCAGAACCTGGGAATGGGCCGACTGGACGTTCCTTACAAGTTTCGGCTGCCCGACGTTTTTAAATTTCGGCAGTAACTACGCCGGAGCGCGCGACGAGTATGTCTACGTTTACTCCCACGACAACGATAGCGCCTACACGCCGGCCGACCGTATGGTATTGGCTCGTGTCCCAAACACACGAATCGGCCAGCGAGACGCTTACGAATTCTTCGAAGGTCTCGACACCGATCACAATCCCTTGTGGACAAAGGAGATTCACGATCGCGGTGCCGTGTTTGTCAACCAAAACAACTGTTATCGATCAGGAATCACTTACAACGCGGCGCTGAAACGCTACTTGTGGTGTCAGACAATTCCGGGTGACGACACCCGGTTCAGCGGAGGGTTCGGCATCTATGACGCCCCGGAACCTTGGGGCCCATGGACGACCGTTTTTTCCACCCGACAGTGGGACGTCGGCCCCGGCGAAACCTCCAGCATTCCGACAAAATGGATCAGCGATGAGGGTAAAACAATCCATCTGGTGTTTTCCGGTGACGATGCGTTTTCCGTGCGCCAAGCAACGCTAAGAACGGAATCAGACTTTGGTACAGACCTTAGGAACTGATGATGCCAACCAAGGAAAAGTGGCCGCTACCTTCGATAATCGTCACGTGGAAACCGCAGTCGCCAAATGTGGTTACGTCAACCGATGTGACGAAGGGCATCGTTGTAAATTTGGCACGGAAGGTGCTCGACCGTTGAAACGACCTGGACAGCGCCAGGTTTGATTAGCCGCTCTGGCGCTCGCCACGGTAATTTGCGGCCAAATACCGCGGTAAGCGACGAGCGGCCGATCGCCTCGACCGACAACCTAAATAAAGCGTTTTCAGTCTAAACGTACTGTGCGGTCGACGCGTGCGATCTGGCGCGCATGCATCGGTGCCTTTGATGACACATTTGACATCGGCGATGTATAGATCTCCGAAATGGTACATTGAAATGCCCCGTGACAGCTTCATTCGCCGATCCGGCAGGGGGCTGCGATGATTAGATTCCTGGACGATTCGGGTGCGGTTGGTGCGGGACACCATCGCTGTGGCTGGAAATATGCGATGGAGCAATTGGTACCACTTGTTTCAGACGACGGCGTGCTCTTGGACGACTTTGTCGACAAGAACTTTGGATGGGCACCGATCCGGAAGCCGCATCAGGAACCATGGATCGGGGTCTTTCACAAGCCCCCGAACTGGCCCGATTGGCTCGGAGATCAAGAGAAGCACAACACGCCTTCCCGAATTCTCACCTCGCCTTTGTTCCAGGAGAGCGCACGCCATCTGAGGTTGGCGATTACATTTTCCAAACACCTTGGCGACTGGCTGCGTGATCGGATCAAATCTCCTGTCGTCACGATTCCGCTTCCCACAACCCTGCCGAATTTAGAGTTCGCGCCAGAACATTTCACTGCCAATCCCGAACCTGCCGTCGTCCAAGTCGGCTACGTACTTCGCAATTTGCGAGCCATCCATCAATTAAACTCTCCTAGTCCTCTAAAGAAGGTCTGGATCCGGATCGAATCAGAATCGGCCCGCCGCTATGAACGACAGGTAGGTGCGTACTGGGATCTCACCGGTCCACGCCCGGAGTATGGCGACGTGCATTCGAACGCGAGATTGGACAACATGAGTTATGACGAACTGCTTTCACGCAACATCGTTTTTCTGGAACTCTTTGATTCGTCTGCCAACAATACGATCATTGAGTGCATCGTGCGTCGGACACCACTTGTCGTCAACCGATTGCCGGCGATCGAAGAGTATCTCGGTGCGGACTACCCGCTCTTCTACGAAGACATATCCGATGCCGACGCCCTCCTGAACGACTCCGTGTTATTCAATGCTCACAAGCACTTATCCGAGATCAACGTGACAGCTTTTTCCGGCGAAGCCTTTCGCCGCAATGTCCAAAACGCAATCGATGAGAATGACGTAATATGAACGTTCCGATCGCAGTGTTTCAGTCTTACGGTCATTCAGGCATGGCCTCGTGGAACGTTGACCAAATAAAACTTGATAGCGGCGGTTTACATCAGCCTTCCGTGCGAGACGCCGTCGAGGCCTGATCGGGCACATCATGATCCAACTTCTATGTCGGGAAGCCGCGGGCAATGAATCACAACGGCACGGCTGGCCGTCGCTTTTGAAGGCGATTCAGCCGCTATGCAGTTCCGATGGGATTCTTCTGGATGATTTTACAGAGCGGAGCTTTGGCTGGGACCCGGTGATGTCGCCGCATGAAACCAACTGGATTGGAATCTTCCACTACCCGCCAAACTGGCCCGGCTGGCTTCATCCAATCGCGGCGGCCGAGAAACTGCTCGAAGCGCCGCTGATGCAGGCCAGCCTCCCTGCACTTCGAGCTGCGATCACGCTTTCGAAGTACCATGCACAGTGGCTGGCGCAGCGGCTTGACGTCCCCGTGTTCTGTCTGCTGCACCCGGCGTTCCCTGCGGATCAACATTTCCATCCGGATCGCTACCTTGCGCAAAGCACACGAAAAGTCGTACAGATCGGATGGACGCTGCGCAATTCACTTGCAATTCAGCAAGTGGAGTTGCCTGACGGGTATGAGAAGATCCACCTCCGACCAGATCTTTCCCCCGCGCACGCAGCGGAACGACGCTTGGCAAAGTACTGGAATAACCGCCGGTCGCAGCACGGCAGCGTTACAGTCATGTCGCGACTGAATGACCAGGACTACGACAGTCTGCTGCAGGAGAGTGTCGTCTTTCTTGAACTGTTTGATGTGTCGGCATGCAACACGGTTCTTGAGTGCATTGCCCGAGCCACACCCATTTTGGTAAACCGCCTTCCTGCGCTGGAAGAATATCTGGGGACCGATTATCCGCTCTTCTACGACTCACTGGCCACGGCTTCAAGAAACCTCGACGAGAAAGCGATCCTTCAGGCACATGAATACCTCGCCGTGAAGGATCTGACGCCTCTGTCTGTCGACACGTTCTTAGCCAATCTGGCAGACATTGTCCGACAAGTCGGGAAACCATAGATGTGTTGGCGGATTAATCACACACTGCATTCGAACCGTGCTTCAACGATGCGATCCGTCAACACGTTCCTTCGATGCGGTCGGCCTGGTCGCCGAACCCGCGCGCATTCTCACGCAGAATGCCAAACTCACAGCCAGGCCCGCAGCGATTTTCTATTTCGGTAGAAATATAGATTGCGGGCCGGGCCGGCTGTGCGTATATTTCTATACAGATAGAAAACCAACTCACTCAACCGTGGGCGTTTACATGTCTCGCAAGAAACCTCCACGACCGACAGAGCTTGAGCTGCTGATTCTGAAACTGTTGTGGTTAGAGTCGCCTCGCACCGCTCGTCAGATCCGCGACGCGTTGGCTGCCAGCGGTCGCGATCTCGCCCACACTTCGGTCATCACGACATTGCAGAAAATGGTCGACAAGCTGCAAATCATACAGCTTGATCCCGTTGAAGGAAAAGCGTTCCGATTTACACCTTGCATCAGCGAAGAAGCTGTCGCCAGCAGCATGCTGGGTGATCTGGTCAATCGTGTCTTCGACGGGTCAGCCGAAGCCGTAATGTTAAGTCTGTTCGATGTGTCCGATTTAGACGTGGACGACTTGAAGCGTCTGCGTCGAGTCTTTAATGACAAGATTCGGGAGAAACGACAATGATTACCGACTGGGTCAGTGACATCACAAGGTTGTCGGAAGATTTCTCGCTGACAGTGGCTGTCACACTGTTGCATTTCCTGTGGCAGGGATGCGTGATCGGCTTGGTCGTGTTCATTTTAAATGGACTGTTGCAGGGCGCATCGGCTTCCTCGCGGTATGCGTTGCATACCACTGCTCTACTTTTGTTGCCGTTGTGTGTTGTGATCACTTTTTTAACCACTCGGCTGCCCGACAACTTGCGAGCGGGAAACTCAGTTGCCGGAGTAGCCGAGAACATCTTCCGTGGTGAGCCCCCAACAACAATCCCTGCGCAGTCCCGCAACGGATCAACTGAGACCACGGATACGGTTCCATCCAACGGCGAGGGAAGCCTGGCGACGACTCCGCCCGCATCCATTCATCAGAGTCAGAACGTTCACAGTTCGTTGCCGCCGGTGAATCCCCAGCAGATTCACGGTCGGATTCACGGGACGGAAGTAGCCGGCTTGGTGTATTGGTTGGTTGCCAAAACGGCACCAATAGTCGCCGTGTTTTATTTTGCCGGTGTATCGCTGTTTCTCATGCGGCTGGTATTGGCCCTGCGAGGCGGACATCGATTACGGTCCGCTTCCAACCCGATGGGCGACCCAAACCTGAAACGGTTGGTCGTGTTGCAGGCACAAAAGCTGGGACTGCGGATGACACCGATTGTTCGCTTGTGCGAACGAGTTTCGGTGCCCGTGGTCGTGGGCGTTTTGCACCCGGTAATTCTGGTGCCGGCGTCGCTGATGACGGGACTGGCCCCGGAACAGTTTGCTGCCATCATCAGCCATGAACTGGCTCATGTTCGGCGATATGACCTGGTGATGAACGTGTTGCAGCGAGTGATTGAATCGTTGCTGTTCTTTCACCCTGTGGTCTGGTACATCAGCCGGTGTATGAGTGCGGAACGCGAGATTTGCTGTGACGATCTGGTGGTCTTTTCTGGTTGCCAGCGAATGGACTATGCGGGGGCGTTGCTGCGCGTGGCTGAACTATGTGCGGCAAACCTTTCGGCAGATGCCCATACCCTGGCAGCTTCGGGGAGCCGTCCCTCGGAACTGAAGTCACGCATTTGGAGGCTGATGCAAACAAACCAGCAATCACACCTTCGAATGACGCGAACCGGAACGTTAATGATTGCCCTGTTGACGCTGACCGTTTTAGGGATGCCCATGATAGCGCGCGGCCTTGCCGCACCCAAACCACTAAGTGGTGCACAAAATCTAGCAGCGGACGAAACGAGAAACCCGCTTCCGGATACCCAAGTTGATCATCAAAATACCCAGGACGGGCCCCAAGCCGATTCGACAGGTCGCCGCCCGAATCAACCGATGTCGCCGACGACTGCTGTTTGGGTCCAAGAGAATGTTGGTTATGACCCGATTTTCCTGCCGGACGGCCGGCGACTGTTGACCGGAACAACGATTCGTGACGTCGCGACGGGAAAGGCGATCGGAGAACTGGATCTGGACCCGAATTTACACGGTCTCGGTATCACGAAGCGGTCGGCTAACGGACGTTTCTTACTGCTCGGCTGGTCGCAACCCATCACCTCTCCATCTCTGGACATTCCCCCCGTGCAACTGCAGGTCTTGGACCTGACGACACTGAAACCGATCGGGTCCAGGATCAGCGTACCGCATCGATTTTCGGTTGGTCGGCACAACGTCGACGTATCGTCCGACGGTAAGTATGTGGTCGCAGTATCCTGGGACTCTCTTGCAACCGGCATCGGCGAGAAAGGTGTGATCTATGACCCCGCGACGGACCAGATGAAGCCAAGCCGCCCCAAAAATGAAATTGTCATTTGGAATACAGAATCAGGTGAAAAACAAACGCATGCCTACAAGGGCATCGGTAGCCAGGTGAGTGCCGTTGCGTTGTCACCTGATGGCCAGTGGATGGTCATTGCCGAACAAGACAAGCTGACGTTTTGGAAGTGGAAAACGGATGAAGAAACGGAAGCGTTTCCAATGAACGACCGAATTACATCACTCGCATTTTCTGCGGACAGCCGACACTTGGCGGAAGGCCCCCGGTCGCCCAGCGCAGACATTCAAGTTCATGACATGCCCGCGTGGAAGAATTGGTTCGCGTTCAAAAATCCGGACAAGCCCCCGATGTTGATTAACACCAATGCATTGACTTTTACCCGAGACGGGAAACGACTGATTGCCGGTAACGGCATTTCGGCCGATGAATTGAAACGGCCACAACGTGTCTACGTATGGGATGTCCAGTCGCGAGAACTGGTGCAACAAATCGAGACGCCTGATTACCAGGTGTGGTCACTGGACGTGACGCCGGACGGAACGAAGATCGCCGCGAGACTGGTCGACGACGATAAGTCAATGGTGGTGATGTGGGACATCAGCAGTGACAAGACGACCGCCGGCATCGAATCCGGCGAGACATCCACGGAAGAGATCGCCACAAAGGGTCACGACGACAGAAACGCAGCCATTGAAACGTTCGCGCGGAACCTTCGTACAGCCGCGCCGGTTGACTGGAGCGTCCAGCAAAAGGATCGTGCGTTCCGGCTGCTCGGCCCCGAAACAGCGAAGGAATCGGACCGGGCAAGATTGCTGCTTTGGTTCGACGACGTATCAATCGCGTCAAGTGACCTTCGGAAACGAGACCGATCGGCAATGGAGATCGGCCATCTGGACAACACACAGATCGGTCGCCTGTACGTCTCGCGGAACACCGCCGCCCGGGAGCTTTGGCCGGAGGCGTATCTCGCCATCCGCCGTATCGAGCCCGTTGAACACGTTGCTTTTGCTGACTTAGACAACCTGAACAACATTGATTGGTTCGACGCAGCCTACGTGCGAGATGTCAGTATCGATCAGCATGGCAAAATAGAACGGCTGCTATCGGGGAGGTTCACGACGGAGTCCGGAATCTCGGCCGAGACGAAATTCCTTGTGATTGGCCGGGTGCCAGATCTCTCCGATGCGGTATCGCAAACCGATCACGAAGTCGCTGTCAGGTTCAAAGAAAGTCTTGACATCCTCAAAACTGCCGCCGGGAAATTGGGCGTACAAGTTCTGTCTGTGGACGAGTTCAGAACGTACACCCGACAGCGGTTGGAATCGGGTCGCGGCTATCGAACTCGCTGGGTCACCGATCCTAGCCTGATCCAACCACCGAAATGCCTACTGACCGGCGACGGCTTGAAGGAATTGCTTCGGCAACCAGAATCACCGTAGAGCAATTACAGCATGACATGGAATGTCGCCGGACACTCCGTGGCCGGTTTGGCCGACCTCGGAGAGTTCGGCGACAAACGACGAGAATTTTGGATACGCTTTGGGCTCGCCTCGGTCATCTGCTGTGACCAAGTCCGTTGAAGCCGACACTTGTCGACGGACTGGAAGTCCGTCGTACTCTAAAACCAAGACTTGACAAAGCCTTAGGCTGGACGGTCGCAAAAGACTGCACCCTAATGCGGATGCCCGATTCCATCTTTCACTCCCGGCAATGAGCCAGCGCCAGCAACGAGTAAGCCGTGACAAGGTTTCGGTTTCCTTCCATCCAGCGATCGCTTC
The DNA here is from genome assembly GCA_020426665.1 of Planctomycetales bacterium. GTDB lineage: Bacteria > Planctomycetota > Planctomycetia > Pirellulales > Pirellulaceae > Stieleria. The sequence goes on along the minus strand of JAGQPO010000593.1, from coordinate 15,576 downwards.
GGCCATTTACCCAAGATCCGTCCTCTTGCTGTGCACCGCTGAGTGTGGCGACCAACTCGCGGTTCCAGAAGTGGTTGTTGCCTTCCGCATCGGTCAGCAAACGCAACTTCGCGGCATCAAGAGCCTTGGCGAAGGTGTGGTAGTAGTAATACAGGCCGGCCTGTCCCATTCCAGGGTTTTCCGTCAGCGAATAGTGTTTCTGGATGAAATTCATTGCCGCGATCACGCGAGGATCGGACTCGGTCAGCCCGGCATGGATCAAACTTTTGAAACCCGCGTAGGTGATCGAACCATAACTGCGAAGTCCACCGCCGCTGTCGCGCGTGTCGCCTCCAACGACCTTGGTTTCTCCACCTGCTGCGGGCGTGTAATAAAACCCGCCATCACCTTCGGCACTCGCCTGCGGTTGATCATTCCCATGACCGGCCAGATTCTGAGATCGCGAGACAAAGATCAACGCCTTCTTGATCGCTTCGTCGTTACAGTCGTTCCCTAAATCCAACAACGCATCGATCATGAAGGCCGTGTTGGACAAGTCGGGCCGGGAATGGCTGCCATATCCGGCGCCTCCGTAGGCTGGATCGGAGGTCGTGATGCCCTCGCTCTCGTCCCATTGAATGTCCTTCAAAAAAGCTTCGGCCCGCCTAAGTTGACTGTCAAAGCGATTGTCAGTATTTGCGGCCACGAGCGCCCCGACGGCAACTGACGTTTCGTAATTCCGGTGCGTGGAACCTTTCATATAGATTCCTCCATCCGGTTGCACGTTGTCCAAAATCACCTTAATGGCCTTTTGAATCGCTGGCGAATCAACCTCCGAAGGCCGGTTCTCAAGAATCGCGCGGACACACAACCCTGTGACGGCCACCCCGCTTTCCGGGCTGAACGCCCCGTCGGACGCTTGTCCACGGTTTTTCAAGAAACTGATCCCCGATGCAACCGCTGCATCAATCGCCGCGTTCGTTTGTTCAGCGGACTGAAACGATTTGGGCTTCCCCTCGACTTCTTCGCCGACCGCCGGAACCATCATCCCGATGGCAATCATTGAACCCAAGAAACCGGTCGAGAAGGTTTTCACACCTAAGGATTGGAAGCGAACGAATGGCACAGATTCACCTGTTGAGAGAAGGGAGGACTGATCGAACGGATCGACCAGTTGCTTGACTGTCTCGGACCTGTTAGTCCGAGTGACGACCACAAACGGTTAGCAAGCCTCGTGCCACTCGCCGAAATCGGATTTTGTCAGTTGAAACATGCCGAAAGCCGTCATCAAACGACAGAAAAATCGCCTCCGACGATGGAATTTCCGCCGTGCATTCGTCTGCAATTTCGGCGGCGAACCGATTGAGATAACCCGGTGACCGCGTTTGATCCGCGACTCAAAATCTCGCCGTCGGCCAACCCTTGTTCACGGATTGGTTCGATCGCGAATCGGCTCCGTCCCGAAATCCAGTTGCCAATCGCCATCATCCCATCGAAGCGGACTTCGTCCGCGTTGGGAATCCAGCGTGCGACGCACTGCAGATGCCGGCTCACAGCCGATACCGAGATTCAACTCAAGACCGGCAACGTTGCTTGCAGTGATGACTGAATCAAGTATCAATCGTGATTCTTGGGCGTCTTCGATCCGGCCTGTAACTGTGACATTGCCCTTCCTGACATTGATTGTCAAGTTTCGTCGCTCGAGTTTGCCACCTTCAATCAGCGTATTCAGGTTGGAGGCAATTTGTCGTACGATTTCCTGGTCCTTGGATCCGTCGTCCGCCTTTGAATTTGCCGGATGGAATGCGAGGAACAAAAGCAAAAGACAGAGTGCTAAACGGTTGAACATGAGCAGTCCCTTTCGGTGTTCGGTTGGAGCAAGAAGTGTAGACGCAAATGGATTGTTTGCAAAAGATCGATTCTACGCCAAGCCGCAGAACGGCGCAAATCACACGACAACGGCGAACCAATGTCTTCTACCATTAATGCAACACACAACCCGGCTCGTCTTATCCGCGATGCATCTCAGCGATCGCTCACAGGAAGTCGTTAAACCGCGCCAGCGGACGGTGTAAGCTGATGCAAAAACTCCTGGATGTCCCGGGAACATTTCAGTTCAATCCGAGGTTTTTCCGGACCGTATTGCCGAATGCATTGTGACACAAAGGGTCGTGTCTTTTGCGGGTACCGCCAGACGTAACTTAGAAACGCCCGATCGATGGCTTGTCCCGCCGGCGCATCGGGCCGGTGGTCGTCATCGATTGTGCATTTGCGTTTTACGATCCGCCACAGGCACCCCCAGCGTGAACGGTCAAGAATGACCAGGGCATCTGCAGCGGGAATTCGCAAATCAAGCGTGCTTTCGTAAGTTCCATCCATCACCCAGTTTTCAACTTCAATCAGCGTCGCAACTTTGGCACGCCAATCGGGTTGCGATGTCGGCACCCAACCGGGATTCCAAAAGTGTGCGTCCAAGTGAATCATGTTAAGGCCCAAGATCCGAGCCAGTTGGATCGACAGCGTCGTCTTGCCCGAACCGCTGGATCCAAGAACCAGAATACGTTTCGCGGATGCGATTTGTTGGATCAAATTGTGAGAGACCATCGACAGTCGGGGGCAGCCTTTCCACTTGGCGACAAATGACGATCTGTGATTATACTTACTCTCTGCATGCCACACCGTCGTGCTCTTGAAATGACCATCGAACGTCTCGACATTCGCAGCAACACCAGGAAAGGACAGGAATTGAATTCCGACCATCCGCCTACAACGAAATGGAAGCTTGTCGACGAAATTGGCTTTCAAAAGTCCTCCGGAGCATCCCAAACGGTATCCCACGTTGTGGAACATGCTCCCGATGCGACGATCCAGCTGCATTTCCCAAGTTACGCGGGAAAATCGGCTGATGGAACAGTTTTGATCGGTGATGAACTCGCCACGGAAAAGGTTGTACCGTTTCGATTTGAATCCCGTACGGTCGCAGTATCAAAAAACGGGACGGTCAAGTTTGACTCCAAGTCCCAAGGCATCGACGACGGAATCGGATGTCTGATCAACGAAGACTCCTTTGCGGTCTTGCGTCGCACGACTTGGGAACTGTTGATCGTTTCGTCCGCCGGAGTTGTCACGAAGTGTTTGCCATTGTGGTCGCATAGCAAACGCATGCCGCGGTCTGTTTCTTATACCGATCGAGACACGTTTCTGTTGGTGTTTTGCAATCGCGTTCGGGAAGTCGAACTATTGGAAATTGATCGCCAAGGACGATTGCTTTGGAGTCTGCCGAACCGGGCTGCCGAAATCGGTCTTGTCGGTAGTGTCCAGTGGCTCACCACCGATACTTTGTTGATTGCCGATCCGTTTCGGCACGTCGTGATTGAAATAGATCGTGCCGGAAACGTGCTGTGGCGTTTTGGCCAACCTGGCGAGCCGTCTCAAGCGATGACCAGTCTTTCGAGCCCCGCGTGCGCGAGACGCATGCTTGACGGTCGAACGTTGATCGCCGACACGCGAAATCACCGAGTCTTGGTGGCCGATTCGGACGGTGCGTCGCACGCCATTCGAGTCGCCGACAACGGGCTTTGCGACCCGTTGTACGCCGACATCTTGGACGACGGAAATTATCTGGTTTGCGACACCGGGAATCGCAGGGTCATCGAACTGTCACCTTCCGGGGATATCGTTTGGAGTTCAACGCCCCAGACTGCGCCGCATCGTCTGTTCTCATACCCCCGCTCGGTCGAAGCCGTGGACGACCACAATTACCTGATCGCAGATACGGCCAACGACCGAATCGTCGTCTTTGACTCAAGCACTTCTCAAGTGCTGCGACAAGACGTCCACGTGGACCCACCCTTATTCTGGCCTCGCTGTGTGCGATCATTGCCGTCGGGAGGAACGTTGATTGCCGATGGACGAAACGGCCGAATTCTGGAAGTTTCCAAACATGGAGACGTCGTCAACCAACTTTGCGAAATCAACTTGGATGGTCGCACGCCACTAAAGGATCCCCATGAAGTACGAATGTTGCCGGGAGGCCGGTTGTTGATTGTTGATTCGTCGCGTGATCTTGTCGCTATCGCCGATTGGTCCGGTAACGTTTTCCAAGCAGTCGGCGAAACCCACGAACCTCTGCTGCGTGATCCACACAGCGCACAGCAATTACCGGACGGTCGACTATTAATCGCAGACACGGGAAACCACCGAATCTTGATCGTCGACTCTGCGGGAAAGGTTCACCGCAGTCTCGACGCGCTGGAATTTGAAACTTCGATCGTGCGACTGAATTATCCGCGTTATGCGGAGGTCATCGATGACGCTACTCTGATCATTGCCGACACTGGAAACAACCGTGTGCTTGCGGCAACACTTGAAGGTCGATTGATCTGGGAATTCGCCAGTGTCCCTGAAACCGCAATCGATCGATTGAACCAGCCGCGCTGGGTCTGGCCCATCAGCCAAAACGAAATCGTCGTTTGCGATCATTACCACCACCGAATCTTACGCGTTAAACGGGAGACCACTTAGCGTGAGACGACGATCGATCCGCCGACGGTCGTGAAACGATCTCATCCCATCACTTCGACATCATATAACCCATTCTGCTCCATTGTTTGCAGCTCCTGTAGATCACGATGAAGCACTTCGGTGTCTTCATGCACCAGCAAGACCCAGCCCGCGATTCGTGCCAGAGTTTGACCGGGTTTCGCCGAAAACCGCAAGTCATGGAACGATTCCAGTCGCTTGACGGGTTCGAAATGTGGTGGCGACTTCAATCGCCCCTGCGGACTGGGCGTCAAAAACACTCGGATCGCGCTGCGAGGCGTTTCTTCGCGTCGGTCAGCCTGTCGCAGAAACTTTTCAGGCTCCAAGTAGGAATCAAGCGTCAGGCTTAATTGATCCGTCGCGCCACAAATGCGGGCCAGCAAAGGATTATTGCCTCCGTTGGGTCTAGCCCCGATCTCGACAATGACCGGCCCTGTGTCGGACAATATCAACTCGCAATGTGCAGGACCGTTGGCGATCTCCAGCGCATCGAGCACGCTTACTACGTAGGGGAACAGCCGGTTATCAAGCGAGGCGGTGTGACGTATCAGCTGCAACGACTTTTTTCCCAGGAAAGCGTCATCAATCGCGGTGGCACTGTACTGCCAATAGGCGACCGGTTTGTGTCGTCCGGCACAACTGACGGTATCAACGGCGTATTCCGTCCCCGTGATGTATTCTTGAACCAGTGCTTCTTCGTTGGTTGAACCGAAAACATCTTGCCGATCAATAATGTCGCGAAAAGCGGCATGAACTTCATCCCGGTCGGCACATCGCCGGACGCCATCCGACGCGGAACTGCACAGAGGTTTCACCACGACCGGCCAACGGTCGTGCCTTCGAATCCAATCCTCAATCGCATCCCACCGACGCGAAGAAAATGAATTCGGAATACGTATGCCGCGATCACGCAAGACGTTAAGCATTGATCGCTTGTTTCGTCGCGCCGATGAAAGCCTTGTTCCGTTTGTGACCAGCCCAAGGCGCTCGCTCAATTGATCCGCCAGTTCGACTCCTACCTCGCTTCCTGCGAGAACGTGCCGGACTTGTCGCCCACGAAGGACGTCGCACGTCTGATCCAGATCGCCTTGATAGTGGACAATGAAATCAAAACTGTCGGCATTGAACGATGAACGATACAACGCCGGAATTTCTGCGGTGCTTTGCACCATAATGCAGTCGTGACCACGTGCTTTGACATCGCGAGCCAATTGCGTCCCGGACGAAAATGGATCTACGATCGCAATCACATCTTTCGCAGACATCGGTTCCATATTTCGTGGATTGGAATCGTCAAAGTTCATCGTTCAAAGGCGTATCGGCTGGGCAGCAACTCAAGCGGCCGCAAGTTTTGTCATCAGCTTTTCAAACGGCGCGATGGAAATTTCCGAAACAAAATCGAGCGCCGCTTGACGCGATCGCGAGGAACATGATGCATAAGTTTCCGCGTCATCGATCAACCGGCGGAGCGCCGCGGACCACGGTTGAATGTCCTGTGGCGGACAGCGATAACCGCCGTCGTGACGCTCCGCCGGCCGGACCGGGATCAAGTATTCGACGCCCAGCTTTGCCTCAGGCAAACCGCCGAGATCACTCGCCAGGACCGGGATACCCCTTAACATCGCCTCAGGGACGACGTAGCCGAACGATTCCGGCCACAGAGAAGGAGCCAACAGAATTCGTGTTTGTGAAAGGATTTCGTCGATGTGATCCGACGCATTCAACAAGGTAACGTTTGACAGTGAACGCAAGGATTGAATGACGTCATCACTGGCCCCCCACGTCGGCACGGCGGCAAATTCAACGTGTGGAAATTCATTTGCCAAGGATTGAAAAATCGAAACGCCCTTGTACGGACACGGATTGATCATCGTTACAAACCCGGCATCATATCGAGCCGAATTTGGAAACGGACCAGATCCATAAACGGGAAGATGCAACACGTAGGGTTCCATCTTTCCATAATCCCGAATGTAATTCCGCATGTACTGGCTAATGACGACGATCGCCGGCGCGTCCTGCATCAATTTGTACTGCGTCTGACAGGGATCAACTGACAACGGACCGAACGGAAGCTGCATAATCGTTTGTAACAACGGAATCACACGACCGGGTGCCGCAGCCGATGCGCTGTCCAGCATGTATCTGCGTTTGTCGTCCGCGACGAACACCCAATCCGGTTGGAACGCTTTAATGCGTGGGACCAAATAGTCGCGTCGCGCATCGGTGCTCGAACAATCGATGGCGTCAACTTCGACGCCGTCATAATGGTAGGTAAAGACGTCCGTATGATCTCGGCTAACGGCGATGCCTCGTCGGTCCATCTCCGCGTCAAATTGCCCTCGATCATTTGGTCCGTCGGGGGAACGCGTCAGCGCGCGCGTCAGTGCCAGACAACGGTGCCCCGCTTTGGAAAAGTCCTGAAGCAAGTACCGATTTGCCTTGGTCCCACCGGCAAAAGAAGGCAGATAAAGATCATCCTGAAGCAGTGCAATTCTCATGAAGCGGGGCGACCATCGCTTTGCCGCTTACGCAGTATCGCCGTCCCATAGGCGATCGGAAAATTGATCATTTCATATTCACCTGTCTCACGAATTTCATCCATCAATTGATAGACTCCACACGGCGGTCGATAGTTCACCGTGTCGTGCAAGGTGATAATCCCGCCGCTGGGAACCAGTGTGTGGTACAAGTCCCAATCCAGCTTTGCGCCTTCGTAATGATGGTCGGCGTCGATGTGCAAAAAATCGATTTCGATTTTGTTCGGCTGAAAGTATTCGCGAAACGCAGTCTCGGTAAGCTCCAGCACGATTTCGACTTCGGGATAATTCGTCCGAAAGACCGAATCTTCGGGAACCCAGCAGGGCTCGCCCCAAATCTCTTTCTTACTTTGAGGAACCTGCAACGTCCCATCAACCAAATACGTTCGACTGTCAACAAGCCCCAGATCACGCTGTGCTTGGCGCATCATTCGGGGCACAAATCCACCCCCGGAACCCAGGCAAACGCAGGTTTTGGAACGTAGTGAATAGGCCAGGGCGTAATACAGCATTCCTCCGCCCAAATTCTCCGTGCTGTCCTCTGCACCATGACTTTTACACCAGGGATCACTTGCGGTGAGATAGGTTTTGGCAAAATCTTTGTCGACCAATGACATGGCGTGTATTCTCGAATCCCGATCGTGGTTGCCGTCGTCCATGACGAATGAAATGATGTGACCTATTATAGATTGATCGCCCCGTATTCGTATCCAAAACGAGACTCTTTCTGCCTCTCCTGCTCGACTTTTTTGTCGCACCAGAACCTTCAAACCAGGACCAGCATCGAGATGCCCCGTGACTTGTATCGACGTATTTCCGTTGTCTTGTTCATGGCCATCTGCAGCCAGGACTTCACGACCGTTACCGGCGCGGCGACTTACGTGGTTAACGACGGGCACCCGCTTGCATCGGATACGAATGCAGGAATCGAAACAGCTCCTCTAAAGACCATCAATCGTGCCGCACAACTGGCGCGCCCTGGTGACACGGTACTGGTCCATCAAGGGATTTACCGAGAGCGAGTCGCGCCGGCCAGAAGCGGATCGCAAGAGCAGCCGATTGTTTACACCGCAGCCCCCGGCGAAGAAGTCGTCATCAAAGGGTCCGATGTTTTTCGCCCTCAATGGAAAAAGGTCAGCGAGTCTGATCGCGTCTACCAAGCACCGCTGTTACCGGCATTGTTCCGAGACGGACCTCTGAATCCGTTTCGTACTCCACTGAAAGGAATGACGCCTGACAACAAGCTCACACTCGGTCAAGTGTTTGTCGATGGACGGCCGCTACGCGAAGTCGACGATCTGGTCAGACTGATGAGTTTGCCTGGGACTTGGATGACCGACGAACAGTCTACAAAACTTGTCGTTCACTTTCCCACGGGGGACAGAGAGCCCGACCAACGATTGGTGGAATTGACGACCCGCGATCGGATCTTCGCGCCGCATCGCCGCGGACTCGGATACATCCACGTCCGAGGCTTTACGATGGAACATTGCGCCAATCAATTTCCGGATCGGTTCTGGGAAAGTAATTCTCCGCAAGCCGGCGCGCTCGGTTGTCGTGCCGGCCATCATTGGTTGATCGAAGGCAATACCGTCCGCTATGCCAAATCAATCGGAATCGATTGTGGATACGAGGGACGAGATGACTTGGAAGGTAATCAGCCGACGCCCCAAGTTACCGGATACCACGTGATTCGGCGGAACACCGTCTCGGACAATGGGTGCTGTGGCATCGCCGGAATGCGCAGCATCGGTACACAAATCGTTGAAAACGTTGTCCAAAGAAATAACAGCAACGGACATCGATCACCCGAGGCCGCTGGCATCAAAGTCCATTACTTCATTGATGGAAAAATCGAAAACAATTTGGTTCTTGACAATGACGCCTATGGCATCTGGCTTGACAATGTCTATCAAAACGCGCGCGTCTCGCGAAACGTTGTCGTGGGCAATCGAGGCAGCGCCGTCTTTGTCGAACTCGGCCAAGGTCCCGTGATCATTGACAACAATATCATGGGGCGTACCCGCTGGAGTCTGGATGGTTCGAATCGTCGAGCCGACGGACTGTACACTCACGATGCATCCGGCATCCTGTTCGTCCATAACCTTGTTTTTGAATGCCAGGAATTCGGATCTTTCCATCGTAAAATGACCAATCGGAAATCTGCCGGAGCGTCTGAGATTACGCTGCGGTACAACATTTTTGTCGACAACCGCGACGGCCACATCAACATGCCCTATCCGGGCCCGGACGCACACGACAACTATGCCGACCACAATTTGTTCAGCGTCGGAGGCGAATTTTTGGTTAACCCATGGGGAGGAACACCTCTCGACGGGTTGATCCGCAAGCTGAACGAACAATCATCCCAACCACTAAAACTTTGGAATGCGGTCTCACCACGATTGAGCTTCAAGCAGTGGCAGCAAATGCATGTTTGGGGTTTCCGCAGTGCTGAATCCGATAACACGCGGGTCACGCTGTCACCAGACTTGGTACTCGACTTGGAAGTCGGACCGTCTCTCCGGCAACTAGAATCTGCACCACTGGCAGACGTACCGCTCGATTACTTTAATGAAAAACGGAACCCTGGACACCCACGTGTCGGACCATTCGGCACGCTATCAGTTGGCAATAATCGATTCTCGCTGTGGCCGAACGAATAAAGCACTGTCCAAATCTATTTTTCGGTTTAGTCGTTGATCGCTCCTCGATCGGGCGCTTTGATCGCGGAGCGATCAGCGACTACGAATTTGATTAACGCCAAAATCAATTGAGCTGACGAATCAGATTGATCACGGCGTCGATTTCTTGTTCAGTCAGCGATTTGTCGAAACCTTCGGGCATCAAAGACACTTGTGATTCTTTGATGACAGGCTGTCCGTTGTTATGCTCGATGTCTGCCAGCGAAATTTCTTTCATCGTGAGACGATTTTGTGAATCTTTGGTGCACAGAGTCAATCGATCATCGTCACGCGAAACCAGATTTCCCGAAACGATTTGACCGCTTGCCAACAGGACGGTTGCCATTTTGTAGCGAGGATGGATGTCGCGATGTGGGTCAATAATTGAATCGCGAACTGCTTTCGCATTGCCAAGTCCGACGCCGAATAATCCGGGCGCAAAGACCGCTCCCTCAGGTGAATTGTCCAACGAGTGACATTGGATGCACGCTCCTTTTTCCCGCAGTACCCGTTCGGCCAATTCCATATCGGCATGTCGAACCAGCGTGGGCTCCGCGGCCGCGCTGCGGCGGTCCGGGATCTCCAAACCCAAGATTTCGTCATAATCGGGGAACGCACCGCGACTGGCCAAATAGCCAACGATGTTCCGAATCTCTTCGGGGGCAAGCTCCGCGGCAACGTTGGCCGGCATTCCAGGACGACCGCTCGGTGCCAAGTACGCAGCGGGATCTAAGATTGACTCAAGAATGTATTCGGCGGCAGATTGATTCGGTCGTCTTAAAGCGCCGGTGTTGCCGATGTCGTGCAGATTCGGGCCATGGTGAGCTGGAAAACCGACTTTGGCAAAGTGACATGACCCGCAATGAACTGAAAACAGCTCGCCTCCGGAATCCAAATCGATGCCCCGTGTATTCGGTGGAACCGACATGAATGCGAGCGTGGTGCCGAACGTTGCCAGTGGAAGCAAGGTCGATATCGCAATCCGGCGCAACGTCTGGACAGAAAACACTCTATTCATTTGAAGCCCCTCCGCCGGCGAGGTCAGGACGAATGCGATACACGTTCTGGGTGTTTCGGGAGATCAAATACATGTCTCCCGATGGAGTCGAGACGATATCAATCGGCGACGACACGGAAGCAAATTTATCGACCGATGTGACCTCGTAGGTGTCACCGGATCGACTTAACTTGACTCGCCAAATCGCGTGCTGCATGAAGTCAGCAACGTAAAAGCAATTTCGACAACTCTCAGGCAGCGATTCGGATGTTGCAAAGGTCAACCCCAGGAAATTCCATTCATGTTCACCGACAAGAATTGGATCTCGAAATCCCTCGGAGACCACCGATGATTCGTTGGGTATAACGTACGGGTGACCGTAATGTTCACCTTGAATCACGTGATTGAGTTCATCTCCGGGATTTTCGTCGGCATCATTGTCCGTGATGAACAACTCGTGATCAGGGCCAAACGCAAGACCGAAGGGGTTTCGGAATCCTTTGGCATAGACTTCTGTTACAGAATAGTCAGGGCTGACACGCAACACGGTTCCGCCCCACGGGTGGTCGTCCAAAAGTCGATTTCCCGCGCTCGCACTGGCAATGAACAAACTTCCGTCATCGCCAAAGACAATTCCATTGTTTTGATGCATTGTCTCGGGGCCGCGGGAGCCGGGAAGTCCGGTGACAATGTCGTTGGCGTATTCGAAATAGCCGTCGCCATCAATGTCGCGAAGTTGCGTGATCGCGCCCGTACTCTCGTAGGTTATCTTTCCTTGGTCTGCTCTCGGCCAAATCCCTGAACGTGATACGATCAATTCCCCGTTTCGTGCGACCAGTCCGTAACATCGCATCAACATCGGTGAACTGGCCACAATCCGAGTGTGATCATTGAACGAGTCCGTGTCTGGAGCTTCGTCTGATGTCACGCCTGACGTCACTTCCGTGGCGAGTTCGACGATCGCCCCGCCGATGCCGCCGGCCGATTCAAAGTAGTCATAGCAGACATAGACCTTACCGGACTCGTCAGCCGCAACACGGATCGGACGAAAGTCCAAGTGTGCGACCTTTTGGATCGTGAACCCCGGAACATTCATCCGTGCGACCGGGTCACGCTTGATGCCGCGTATCTGCTTCCAGATGAAAGCCTGGCTACACAACACAACACCGCACAGCGAAGCGACGAAAACCAGTTGGACGATACTTAACCGGAACGTTTGGTAACGTGAAGATTCACCGGTTCGCTCTGAGTGATCGATCAGACGCACGCCCCACGCCAATGCCACGGCAACACCAAGCATCACCGACACGACGGCACTGAAGTCTCGCTGCAGGACCAATTGCCGAAGAACGTGAATATAGTTTTCGCCCGGTTTCAGATAAAAACCAACAACCGTTGTCGCCACTACCGCGATCAACGATGCGGCCACAGCAACCAAGGATGCGACCCGTCGCGATCGCAGCAGATCCGCGAAGGCGAAACAACTTGCGAGAAGCGTATAACTGGTCAGAAAAACGCACAAATCAACTGCTTCCATGTGCGATTACCTGTTGGTTGGATCCATTCAATCTCCCGACCTTAGCTCGTTGGCTGCTGATCGACTCCCTGGGCTTTTTGTTCCAATTGCTTTCGCGGGCTTGAATCTCCGAGCTGCTGCGACTGCCAAAGTCGTCGATAAAGTTCGCAATCGCGAATCAGATCTTCATGCGGCCCGAACCCGACACATTTTCCTTGATTGAGCACGATCAAACGATCGGCATTGCCCAACGTCGACAACCGATGGGCCACGACAAAACTGGTTCTCGCCTCAAGCAAGTGTTCGATCGCTTCCTGAACATGGGCCTCGGCCACCGAATCCAGGCTGGACGTGGCTTCATCAAGCAACAGGATCGGCGCGTTTTTAATGAAGGCTCGAGCGACGTTGATCCGCTGTGCCTGGCCACGTGAAAGCCCTCTGCCGCCGACGCCGATTTGTGTCTGGTAACCGTCGGGAAAATGAAGAATGTCCTCGTGAATGAACGCGGCGCGGGCGGCGTCTTCGACTTCGGCGTCGGTTGCCGATGGGCGGCCGCAACGGATATTCTCTCGAACCGTCGTTGAAAACAGAAACGGTTCCTGGGCGACGATTGCGACCTGTTGATAGATGTCATTCAAGCGTAGGTTGCGCAAGTCTTGTCCGTCAAACTGCACACTGCCGGCACTGGGATCATAAAGCCGGATCAACAAATTCAACAGTGTCGTCTTGCCCGCACCCGACGGACCGACGATCCCGATCGTTTCACCGGAGCGGATCGTCAACGAAATCCCGCTCAACACGTCTTTGTGCCCATACGAAAAACCGAGGTCTTGACAAACGATCTCGTCAGGCGGAGACGTCAGCGGCTGGGCGTCCGGATGATCCTCGATCTCCGGGCGGGTTTCCAAAAATTCGACGATCCGCCCGAGTGACGCATGGTATTCATAGATCTGTAGGTACTGTTGGTGCATCAAATTCAGCGGCGTGTGCATGACGCGGATGGCCATCACAAACGCCAGCAACGAAGGCCAATCGAGTGTCCCGTTGATGACTTGGAAACCGCCGACAAGGACCACGATCACAACACTCAGGCCGGCCAACGTCTCCATCCCCATTCGCCCCAAGGCTTGCAGGCGCGCCACCGCAATCAACTCGTCAAAGTAAGCACGTCCTTTTTCCAGCCCCATCTTTGTTTGTATTTCTTCTCCGTGATAGGTCTTGATGACGCGCATCCCCTTCAAGATTTCCAGGATCATGTCGAACAAGACGTATCCCGTCGTCCGAACGACGTAGGAACGGGCACGAAGTCGCTGGGCGACCAGAAACACGGGCAACGAAACCACGGGTAAGACGATCAACACCCACATCGCCAACGAAGGGCTCATGCTGATGGCAACCGCCATCAACCCAACGACGACAACGCCTTCAAGAAAGATTCGCGAGACCGCCTGAACAACCATCCGCATCTGAGAAACATCGGTCCGAACCGTTTGAATGATTTCTCCGTGACTTTGATGATCGGCATAGGGTACCGATAGTTTCAACAGATGCTCGATAACGCGTTCCATGAACCCCAGCTCGATCACTTTGATGATCCGCTGGACAACGACATGATTGTCATAATAGAAAAGTGCGCCGACGAAGTACGTGACCAGCAACAAACCTGCAGCAAACCACAGACTTGCACCGGGGCCAAAGGATGCCCCGACAATCTCACCAAAGTTCGTCTGCTCCTTGACCGCACTGGCCAAGAATTCGCGGATGAAAAAGATCACTGCCATCGACGTCAACGCTCGGCCGAGCGAAGTGGCAACGAATCTCGCCAGCAGGAATTTGCGTTTGGCGAACAGCACACCGATCATTTGAGAGATCGACTTTACCACGTGCGTCTCCGCGATCGACAAAACGACGATCCTTTCCAATCACGAATCGACGAATCAGCAACACAAGTCTGACCAGATTCAAACATTCGCCGTACCGGGCGATACACGTCTCGGTGCCAGTGGTCACATCCAATCAGGGATTCCAATTCACACTCCTTGACGGCAACGTCACCAAATAGTGGGCGATTTGCGGAAGCCGGTCTCGCCAACGCTCGCAAAGCCGCATTCGAAACATAAATCGATCCGGCAACTTGCGCACGTCTGCAGCGTGCTCGGCTTTCTCCAACCAGACCCCGACCTGATCCCCTAACCGCTGGACGACCGGCAACGATTCAAGTTCCGATCGAATCTCGCGGGGCAACTTCGCATCCAACAAGTTGCCTGCCAGCCAAAGACCAAGTAACACCGATCGATGACATCGCGACTCGGTGGATTGGCGTTCAAGATGTTTCCAATCCGCGATGTGGCCGCTGTTGACCAGTTCGGCAATATCGCAAATCCAACGCAGCCGTTCCCACCAGTGCCTGGTGCCATGCATGCACAGCACCTCCAACAAATCTTCGCCCCGCAACTTTCGAGAATAACTGCTTCCGGAATCAAACGGATTGCCACTGGCCCACAGCTGATCAAAATCGACCCGATAGTTGTGCCAAGCCGGTGCCAAATCCCAATGAATATCCAATTCCACCCCATCGCGTCGAAATTCACACGCGAACAACTGTCTTTTCCGATCGCTGTCGATTTCGTCCCACAAGCAACTGAATCCCTCTGACTTAAGCACCTCCTTGAGACGCGGAAAATCGTCAGGTCGGATCAGCATGTCCAAATCCCCGCATTCGCGAAGACTCAAGTCGCCATACGCATCGGTCGCCAGTGTCGGCCCCTTAAAAACGAGCATTGGAATCGAGGCCTGCTCGAATAAGGAAGCAACGTGACGCTGCATCTTCATCAGTTGCACATTGCGTTGCTCCAGCTCGTGGGCCTGGCGTGCCAACACTTCTAAAAACGCCGTCGGCACTACGCTCGTCGGCTGCTCGCGAAGATGGTAATACGTCAGTGGGCGTATGCGATGCCACCAACTGCGATCCAGTACCCTTTGCCATTGAATGGGCTGACGTAGCAATTCGTCCAATCGTTGCCGCACCGCTTGTGACGCCGAAACGCGGGCGCAACAGTTCAGCAACTCGTCCTCAATTTGGGTTGCTGCGTTGGAAGAGGACGACTTCACGGGGATTACTCGGAGGATCTCGGGGCCAACCAACAACGATGATCAATCAAAACGAACTTGCGCAGACCCCGATCGCTCGCCGCGGGCCCACTGCACTTGGCGCGCAATAACGCACACCCATAGAGTTGGTTGGTCGATTCACAACGCGAACTAGTGCTTCGTCTAGACTTAGGTATGGTGGGGTGAGATTTGTACAACGGACTTCCA
>JAGQPO010000592.1 GCA_020426665.1 Planctomycetales bacterium | reverse complement strand
CGATCACCGCGTCACGGTCAAGTTGGTGGATTCACCGGGGTTTGTCGCCGGCCAATTGGTCGCATTGACTCTTGGCGAATCACATCTCGGATACATCGGTGTTGTTGATCCAAAAACGCTTAAGCAGTGGAAGTTGCCGGGCAATGTTGTCGTGGCGGAGCTTTCCATGGCGGCGCTTCTGGACGGTGCCCAACTGGTTCCCCAGCAACAAGTGGTCAGCATGTTCCCGTCCGTCGAGCGTGATTTGAACTTTGTGATGGCCGAGTCGGTGCGATGGAACGAATTAGAAAATGTCGTTCGCTCCGCGGTTGGTGAACAATTGAAATCCGTTTCCTATCGTGAAACCTATCGAGATCCTGACAAAGACGGAAAGGATCGGAAACGAGTTTTGCTGTCGGTGCATTTGCAGCGAAACGATGCGACTCTGAGTGGTGAAGAGGCTGATGCATTGATTCAAAGCGTTGTGGGTGACTGCAAGACGAAACTCGGCGCAGAATTGTTGGGTTGATATGCCCGTCGAAGTCTTTGCGTATTGCACCCATCGCGAACCACCCGAACCGGCGTTTCCGCACCAGAGAGTATTCGTTCGCGATCATTCGACGGCGGGGTTTTCCGAGCATTTAATGGGGCTGGTCACGGAACTGTTTCAGGCATCGGGCGGAGCGATCAGCCAGACGGTTTATGCGGTGTGCCGGCATCTGCAGCGGACCAACGTGCTGGTTGCATTCAAGGTTGACGGCGAACACATGGAAGCGATCGCCCCGTGGGCCTGGCAGGCCAATGCGATTTTGTTTTTGCCCGACCGTAGCATTCGCGACCCCAACGGCGCGTTGCTTTACGCCCCATCGTCGGGCGAACCCGATATTGGGGCACAAATACCGTTCCTGCCTGATGCCCGACAGCGCAAGGCACAGACGGAAATCGAGTTGCGGAACCGCTTGGTCGACACCCCTGACGAATTGCCGCCGGTGATCAGCGAGCAGGAGGTCACGATGCGATCGGCCGATGATGTGGCCTGGCGTGCATTGGCGCTCTTCATCGTCGCGGTCCGGGCGGAGTCGATCGCCAACGGAAATGCCATTCCGGTTGATGTGCTACGCGAGAAGTCGCCGCTTTCTTTTCAGGCTCTGACGGCGTGGGAGAAGGCATTCTTGGAAAATGATAAGCCAACGGAAGCCGACGTATCGGCAGCGGGATGGCGGTATGAAGCTTTGGCAACGTTACAGTGGGCGTTGGGAATGCAGTCGACATTGCCGTTTCCCGACAAAATCTGTGATGTCCCGGAGGTAGCGCGACTGATGATTGCCACGTCGGGGCGGCAGATGATAGAAAACGCGTCACTTCGTCCGACGGCGGAAATCTTGGACGCAATGGACCTGAATTTTCGATTGTTGTGGGCGGCAAGAGATTCTGCGATGCGGAACGCTGACTTACCCGCAGGAATCGAAGGCGGAGTGGTCACCGAGCGCCAACACGCATTCAATTGGCTGACGTACTTCGAGAACGCGGACTGGGATGATGTTGATATTCCCAGTTAAGGAACGGTCCCAAACCAAATTCCTGAATGAGCTGAATATCTTCAAAACTGACGCTTTCGGGCTTGTCGATAACCAATGCGGCACGCGAATACGTCAGAAAACTTTGGATTTCGGAAACCATCCTGAGGATTCAGGCTCTCCTATCTTTCCGGCCGCTGCAATAGAATGAATTGCCCCGACGCCGGGACCAGCCGGCGCGTGTGAATCCATCGCCCCAATCAATGAATCGATGAGCGAATTAAAACGCGAACTTTACTCGCACGACGAATTCGATGAAGCGGATGCCGAAGGGCGTGTCGATTCGGAAAAACCGCTTTCACGGCAAGACTTTCGCCGCCAAAAGCGTCGCCGTCGCCGTCAGTTGATGCTGGCCGTTTTGCCGACCATGTTGACGTTGGGCAACGGGGCTTGTGGTTTGGGGGCTATTGCCGTTGCCGTCAGTGGTGACGAATTGGCGTGGACTTTAGAACAAAAACTGTTTGCAGCCGGCGTGTTGATTTTTGGCGGGATGCTGTTCGACGCACTGGACGGATCAGCCGCGCGGATGACCGGCCAGGAAACCGAGTTTGGCGCTGAATTGGATAGCCTTTGTGATGCAGTGACCTTTGGGACAGCGCCGGCGGTTATTATTTGGCGAATCAGTGACGCGTTGCCACAGCGTTTTCTTTGGGCCGTCGGTGTCCTGTTCACACTTTGCGTTCTGATTCGACTGGCTCGATTTAACGTTGAAACCGACGAAGACGATTCACATGAAACCTTTGAGGGATTGCCCAGTCCGGCCGCCGCAGGCACGCTGGCCGCATTTGGTATTGCGATGCCGGACTTGAAGGCGATCGCCAGCGATTCGGTCTATCCGGAAAACGTCCAGGCAATCGCCGAAGCGGCGCTTAAGGGATCACACTACTTCATACCCGCACTGGCTGGTGTTTTGGCCTACTTGATGGTTTCGCGATTCCAATATCCGCATCTGGTTTCACAGTGGGTGAAAGGGCGTCGGGCGCCGCACCAGATCGGTCAAGCCATGTTTGCTGTCGTTGGAGTGCTGTTGTTGCACTGGTTGGCGCTGCCGATCGCGTTTTGTTATTACGCGTTTGCCGCGCCACTGAAGTCACTGCTGGCGAAACGATCAAAGCTGCAGCACGCGGATCCGTAGCGCCGTGTTGCGTTTCTGCGAATGATACTTTGGAAAGGATCCCGGCTATTTCCTTGATGAACAACGAAGGACTGGGAGTCACCGTTGGTGTCTAGCCTTTAGGCGATTCTTTGTTGCTGCGTAGCAACGACAGGGGCCGGCTAAAGCCTGCATACCAACACTCGTGCTGCGTCTTTGATAGAGGGCCGGTGAAGAACGCGGCGGCCAGGCCATTTGTCACTGGGTAGTTTAAATCGTGAGCGAGCGTCAGATCAAAACTTGACCGGTAAGTTCGGCAGCGAACCCGCGGTCGCATCAGGGTTCGCGGTGATTGTCCAACGGTCTGTGGTCAGTTTTTGGAATGTGACGCGGTACACCAGGGACTCTGTGCTGCTGTTGTGGGTGTACCGATAGGAGACGTTATTGGACGGTGGATCACCGGTTTCAAGTCGGGCACATGCGATCGCGAGTACCATCACTGGGCCGTTGACGCGGGTTTCGCTTCGTTGTCGCGCCTGTTCGATTCGCAATGCAGAATTCAGATGACGCATTTGCAGCGCTGCCATCGCGGTGGCCGTCAAGATCAGCATCATGACGACGACCATGGCGTAGCCTCGACGGCGACGATAGGCGTATTTGCGTTGCATGGTTTATAGATTGGGAGTGTTAAAGACGTAGGTTTCCGAGACATCGCCCAGTTCAAACTGGGTGGTAATTCTCAGTTCGTTTCCGATGACTTCGAAATTGATCGAATCGACCAGGTGGGCAATGATGTTGGAACGTCCGTTTTCTACGTCTGATCGAATCAATTGGCCATCATCGACGTAATAGATGATGACTCGATCCGGTGAAGTCCAGTCGGCTGATAGATCGTCATCATTGTCGAAACACAGCCGAAGTTCCTCCGCAGTAGGAATCATTTTGCCTACGAGTCGGTGACGGTTGCGATCGCCGGAAACGTCGTCCGGGTCGTTGCCTGCAAAATCGCGACGAAAGGATTCGATCACCAAGCGTGCCTCACTGGCAACTCGTGTCCGTGCGATTCCATCGGCCATGTTGCGAGACAGATCGACCGTGACGCTGGCGGCCAGCATCGTGATGGTGGCGGCCATCAGCGAGCCGATGGTAACTTCAAGCAGGCTGAGCCCGTTTCGTGCAGCGGTTCGTTTTATTTTGCAGAACATCAATTCAGATCCACCGTGACGGTTGCTCCGCCGCTTGTCGTCGCTTCCACCGGAGACGTGACGCTGAAGGACCGACGGCACCGTATCATGATTGCGTCGGCGATGACGTAGTCACCGGTGTCGGGAGAGTCCAGCATCCGCACGCGAATCTCTGAGTTGTGGAACGTGTAAACGCCCAAACGCTGCCACCAATGTGAATCGTAGTAGAAATCGTTGTCTGCGACTCTTTGATTGACCGAAACCGTGTCAATCAACTGGGGGCCGTCGTAGATCTGATGGGGCACTGCACTTCCGCATGGCGAAATTCGGGCACAAAATAACAGCACCTCGTATTCGCCTGGTGGAATGTTTCGCGCGATAAATTCGGCGAACGAGCCGTGGCTGCCGCTGGTTTGAAGAACAGAGATCGAGTCCTCGTATTTCTCAAGCGATCCCGTGTACTGAAACCAATCTGGTGCCCCCCAGCCCCGGTGCGTCCAATAATCTCCCGTATCCTCGTTGTCGACGATTTTGACGAATCCGGTGTTCAGCGGATAGGTCGTCACCGGTGCCGCGACGGAGTCTGTTTGGATATCGGCATAGACGCCCAGTTTTTTGGCCCAGGCGGCTTCGGCAGGATTGGTTGTGGATACGGGGTTGATCGATGCGACTTCATCACTGGGCAACATTTCTTGCAGCCGCGCCGTCTGGCGTGTCTGAACGACAGAGATGCTGTACAGGCCACTGATTCCGATCGACAACAACACCATCGCGACTTGCACTTCCAGGTACGACGACCCACGTCGCAGTCTAAATTGAATTGACTGGGGATTGGTCATGGCGGCTACCTTCAAAATCCTGGGACGATTTTGGGAGAGCCTTCCAGCCACACGCTGTACCCGCCTTCGACTTCACCGGTGATGGTTCCCGTTTCATCGATTTGGAAATCTCCATTCCAGACCCCGTTGTAGACCGGGTTCCCAGCGCTATTGAAGTTGCGACGTCGTGCCTGGGCGGTGAACCCGGCAGCGTCCGCGGACGAAATGGAAAACTCGTAGCGAGGTGATGAGTTCAACAATTCGCTGTCAATGAGTTCGGCATCGACCAAGTTCTGTATCGTCGTTGCGTAGGCGCGATTTTCCAGCCAGTAAAACCTCTGTGCGGTCGAAATCGATCGCAGCCCGGCTCCGGCCAGATCGGCATGAGATTGTTCCAGCGTTTGAATCACGCTCGGTGCGGCAAACGTAAGCAGCACGGCAAGAATCGTCATCGTGACGATGACTTCGATCAGTGAGAATGCGTTTTGCCGTGGTTTAAGTGTTTTGATCACTTTACATTCCCTGCCATTTCGAACATTGGAATATAAATTGCCAACATCACAACGCTGATCACCGCACCCATGATCATGATGATCAACGGCTCGGCAAGTTTCGTCACGCGGGACATGAATGCCTGGGTCTTTTCGCGATAGTAGGGCGCGATCTCTTCCATGACACGTCCCAATTGTGCCGACTCCTCGCCCACTCGAACAGCGTTTACCATCATCGAAGTGAAAAGTCCGGATTCGTCCAGTCCGTCGGCAAGACTTCGCCCGGCGGCCAAGCGGTTCTTTGCATATTCAATGGCTTCACGATAGGGCGGCTGAGCGGCAAACACGTCTGCCACCGTCTGCATCGTCTCGAGCATTGGGACGCCACTTTTTAGCAGCAGCGCGAGATTGGATGCGAATCGATACATCGAAGACTGGATGACCAAGTCGCCGACCACCGGAATCGCGACCATGACACTGATCGATCGCCTTCGTCCCGATTCGGTATTCAACCATCGTTTCAGCGCGTATCCTCCCGCAACCGCACCGCCCAAGACGTATAACCCATAAGCGGCGACCTGGTCGCTGATGTCAAGCACAAACACGGTGATGCTGGGAAGTTCTGCGCCCATTTCTTTGAACATGTCACCGAATGTCGGAACGACAAACCAAAGCATTGCAAAGACGACGAGGATGGCGACAAAGATCAAGACACACGGATAAATCATCGACCCGATGAATTTGCTTCGGGTGTCCGCGGATTCGCGGATCTGACGATTCAAATCGACCAGAACCTCATCCAGTTTTCCCGTGGCTTCACCGGTCGCGATCATCGCGACCCAGTGCATCGGGAACATGTCCGTGGTGGCTTCGATCG
Source organism: Planctomycetales bacterium (assembly GCA_020426665.1). Classification (GTDB taxonomy): domain Bacteria; phylum Planctomycetota; class Planctomycetia; order Pirellulales; family Pirellulaceae; genus Stieleria. The sequence continues at coordinate 3,785 of JAGQPO010000592.1, read as the reverse complement.
CCGAATGAAGCGGGGCGCCTGAAGCGACACGTTCGGCGACCTCATTCATGACTCTTTGCAGCGTTTTGCTTTGGTTTTGTTCCGCGGCGACATGCAGCGCTCGCAACAGCGGAGTCCCGGATGCCAGAAGGGATCCGAGTTGCTGGAAGAACGTCATTTTGTCGTCCAGGCTCGCGCGGCCGTGTTGTTTAGCCGAGACGCGTGCGCGGGCCAGGAACCATGAATCGAGAGACATCGTGCGAATTCCGGGTTTAATGGTCGTTACACAGGCTGACGGCTTCTTCCAAGCTGGTGAGTCCGTCGGCGACTTTCATCGCGGCGCTTTGTGAAAGCAGTTTCATTCCGTCATCGACGGCAGCACGTTTCATTGCGCCGACCGATTCGCCCGCCTGAATCATATCTTTTAGCTGTTGGTTGATTCGGATCACTTCGAACACGGCGATTCGGCCCTTGTATCCGACATTGCGACAGCGATCACATCCGCCGGCTCGAAAAACGGGAATCTCGCGCGGGATCTGATAGCGCTGGCTGGATTCGGCGTCCAATTGATAGGGAATTTTGCATTCGTCGCAGAGTCGTCGAACAAGACGTTGAGCCACCAGCAGACGCAGCGTGCTGGCGAGCAGAAACGGTTCGATCCCCATGTCTTGCAATCGCGTGATACTGCTAAGCGCATCGTTGGTATGCAGGGTTGAAAAAACAAAGTGACCGGTCAGTGCCGCACGCATGCAGATTTCGGCTGTCTCGTCATCGCGCACTTCCCCGACCATGATGACATCAGGGTCTTGTCGCAGAAACGCGCGCAAGGCACTGGCGAACGTCAATCCGACCTTCGTGCGTGTTTGAACCTGATTGATTCCGGTAAACTTGAATTCGACGGGATCTTCGACGGTGCACAAGTTTGTCTCGTCATCGTTCAAGGCATTCAAGCACGAGTACAACGTGGTACTTTTTCCGCTACCGGTGGGACCGGTCACAAGCATCAATCCGTGGGGGCTGCGGATGGATTCGGTAAGATCTTTGTATTGGCGACGATCCATTCCCAGCATCGACAAATCGTGTGGCAAAGCGTTTTTGTCCAGCACTCGCATCACGATTTTTTCACCGAACACCGTCGGGCAGGTGTTGACTCGCATGTCCACGCGGTGTTCGCCGCTACGCAGTGCGATCGCGCCGTCTTGGGGAACGCGACGTTCGGCGATGTCCATTTTGCTGAGGACCTTTAACCGGCTGATGACCGAATTGAGCAACGGCATCGGGGGCGGTTGGACTTCCGACAGCACGCCGTCGACTCGCAATCGCACGCGGCATTCTTCTTCGTAGGGTTCGATATGTATGTCGCTGGCGCCGATCGAGAGCGCCTGTTCGAAGATTCCATTGACGTATCGAATGATCCGTCCGTCGCGTCCTGGCGGGGGCGCCTGGTCCAAGTGGATCACTTCGGTGGCTTCGGCGGCCTGTTCATCGTCCAGGTCGTCTCCGTCTTCGACTTCTTGGAAGCTGGCCGTCGTCGACACCGGCACGCTGGTGTTCCAACCGCCTTCCTCGTACAGCATGTTCAGCAAGCGTTCGATCACCGACAACGGTGCGAACATCGGGCGCATTTGACGGCCGGTCAGCAATTTGATCTCGTCGGCCAACAACAGTGAGTCGGGCGAAAAGACGGCCACTTCCAAGACGCCACCGTCATCACTGAGTGGTGCGATCAGGTGATCACGACACAGCCGGTTCGGCAAGACCGAGGAAACGGATGGATCGATCGGCGGCGGACAATCCGAAGGCGGGTCAAACAACGGAACAAGGTAATGTTCCGCGTACGATCGCGCGATCTGTGATTCGGAAGCGACACCACAGCGGATGATCGATTCTTCGATCGTGATGTCATTTTTACCGACGGATTGCCACAGCTCTTCTAGTTTCTCTGGGTCAAGCGAGTTGACCGAATCAAGCAACCGAATGATCAGAGGATCGCGGCGTGAGTTTCTGGAGAGTGTTGCGTTTGTCATTGTCTCTTGCCCGTGCGAGTGAACTGATTTACCCCTTACCAAGAGAAGTACCGTTGGTTTCGCGCTGAATCGCGTTTTGAAACGTCTGTTCTCTCGGGTCACGACCACTCCGTTTCGGCTCCGCCGCTGATTCCATTGGGGCGTCGTCCTGACTGATTGATTCGGTCTTGTCGTCAATCTTCTCTTCGCCGAAGCGATTGCTTGTAGCGGATGCTGCCTTGACGGGCGATATGTTTCTTTCTTGCGGTCGAAGGATGATGGTTAATTCTCCGGCGGCCACTGTGACATGATCGTCTTGGATATCACGAATCGTCACATAGACATCAACCATCCCGATGACCGGCACCTGGTCACCGACCCGATGGACGTCTCGGTTGATAATTGCCCATTGATGGATGTCGGTTTGCGCGATGCCGCCTAGCTTCAGCCCTTTCTGGAAGTCCTGTTCGGTCGGGCCAAGTGGTTTGTCCGCTTCCGATTCGGTGGCCTTGTCCGAATTCTGTTGTCTGGACGCTGTCGGTTTGACCAGCACTTTCTCGAACGGGTTCGCGTTACTTATCGGCGGCGATCGTGGTGATTCAAGATCTGCGACTTTCCATCGAACCGATTTGGCGCGTACCAAGTCATCACCCAAGTCCATAGGTGCTTCGGGCGGCCAGCCCAGGTAGAGAGCAACCGCGATCACGGCAATCGGAGGCCCATACTTTTGAATGTAACCGTTCATTCTTTTTCCTTCAGAAGACGGACAGACAGCTGCATCATTGGGCGCTCGCCATCGCGTTCGGCGGGGTTGATTTGTAATGTTTCGACCCGAACCAATTCTGGCTGCGACTCCAGTTGATAAAGAGCTTCATTGAGTTCGGAATACTCGCCGGTCAAATCCAACGTGGCCCGCACGCTAAAGATTGGGCCCATTCGTTGCGGCGCTTCTGCGTTGATTTTTAGAACGTCAACGTCGGAGTCGCGAAAAAGATTGATAAAGAAACCGGTGACTGCATCATTGCCTTCACCTTGGATGATCCGCGAATCAATCTGTTCAAGTGCGTCTTGCAATAACATGACCTCTTCGGCGGTTTTCACCTTTTCACGAAGCTGTTGAAGCTCGCGGCGACTTTTCTTGGTTCGCCCATGCAGCGGTTCGCTGATTGCGAAAAACATGATGACAGCCATGACCAACGCGACCGCGATACGCATCCGAAACGGATCTCTCAACTGTTCGGTAACCCGCTGCAGGTCGGTCCGCCAGTCTTTTTTCGCTTCTGTATTCTTCATGGTTATTCTCGTCCGCCCGACGCGGTTACCCATTGTCGTTGCTGTTGGTTGTCAAGATGATCGAGAACTCCGCGCCGGCAATTCCAGTTTCTTGTGACATTGTTCGTCGCAAGTCAGACAACTCGACACGTTCGAAGTGTTTTGTAACGCTGTCGATTTGTTCGACGGTTTCGGTGAGTTGGCTGACGGATTCTGGCAATTGACCGTTTTCGTCCAGAACACATTCAGCCTTTAAAATCAGAGTGGTCGGAGTCGATTTGACGGCTCGTTTTCGTTTTTGATTCATCAATGCGCTTCCGCGGATTCCCGTCAATCGGGTTCCCTCCGGCAGCGCGGACGTGATTTGCCCCAACATCGAACTCCATTGAACCCTTTTGTCCAGAAATTGGCTGACCGCCGTTGCGCGGGCATTCAATCGGTCTCGTTCGGACCGCGGGTTGCTACCATCGACAATCATGGCGGGCGCATTGGAAACCATTGCCATGTGCGCGGATTCTGTTTGCTTCA
>JAGQPO010000591.1 GCA_020426665.1 Planctomycetales bacterium | reverse complement strand
GGAAGTCGTCAAGACTTTCGTGAATTGCCAGACGAATCGAAACTCTTGACGAGTTCCGCTACCACAAAATTAAACGTTGACGAAGCACTGGACGGATTCTGATGCAGGAACCTTGTCAGAGTCGTATTTCAAGCGACGGTTCCGGCCGACGAAGATGGTGAATACCAGTCCAGTGAACGCAATGTGTGTCCGAGTGTCACAACGTCGATGAAACACCCCCGCTTCCCCAGATCGGATTACGCAAGCCGGGCAATCTGCGATGTTAAACTGTAACGATTACAAGTTTATTGATTCGCTCAAGTTTTGCTGTTGTTCTTTGACGTGTGCGGTTCCGAATTGATAAATCACCTGACGGATTGTTTTTCACGGAGGCGACAAATGTATCGATTCACCCAACCAAAATTACGAAAACTCTTTCTGGGAGTCTTGGTCGCTGCGGCCAGCTCCACCCAAATCGCCACCGCCGGTGGCCTGGGATTATTCAGCCATTCCGCATGTGATTCGGGATGTGCAACCGAATGTTGCGACTCTGGTGCCTGTGGCGACTCGCTGTGTTGCGACTCAGCGGGCTGCAGCGGTCTGGGCTGTGATGGATGTGACGCATGCTCGCTGACCTGCTGTGACGCCGGTTTGCTGAGCGGCCTGATCAAACCAAGCGATCGTTGATTTGACGACTTCGTCAGCCCGATGATCAACTTCGTTCACTTCGAAGATCCTCGCACCGTTACCGAAATCCGCCCAATTTTCGTGAACCATTGGGTTCCGAACACGATTGGAAACGGCATTCCCGCCGGCGGTTCGGTTCAATTGCTGGCGATGCAATTCCGTGTCGCTCTGACCGAGCGATTAAGCTTGATCGGTGTCAAAGACGGATACATCTGGGACAGCACCAACGGTGCACTGGATACGCTGTTGGACGACGGCTGGGCTTCGGTCACGGCCGGTTTGAAATACAACATCTTGCGTGACACGCAAAGCGGCACGATCGCGTCGATCGGCGGAACGTACGAGTTGCCGATCGGCAGCCGTAAAGCGTTGCAAACTGTCGGCGACGGCGAGTTTCACTTGTTCGTCACCGGTGGACAACGCCTGATGAATGGCAACGCCCACTTGATGTCGGCCTTCGGCTGGCGAGTGCCTTCGGACGGATTCCTGCAATCGGAATCGGTCCATTGGTCCAATCACTTGGATGTTAAGCTGACCGAAAAGACTTACCTGGTGACCGAATTGGCGTGGTGGCACTGGGTCGACAGCGCTGAAGGCGGAGCGGCATTGGGTGTTGCCGGACAAGACCTGTTCAATCTTTCGACAAGCGACATGACCGGCAAGGATCTGGTAACGCAAAACGTTGGTCTGAAATTCAAGCCCAACCGCAAAACCGAAGTCGGACTGGCATATGAATTCCCGCTGACAGATTTCAAGGACGTCATCGAAGGACGACTGCAAACTGAACTGATCGTGAGGTATTAAACCACCGCGGTGCTACCTCCAAACGTCAAATTCAGGTCGTTCACCCAGTCGAACGACAAAGACTTTGCACTGGCGTAGCACTGGACATCCGTCATCGTGAGTCATCGCGGCGCTCGGTCAATTCGATTGGCCGAGCGTTTTTTTATCCAATGTAGATATGTTGATGATTCCTGGCGCGTTGTCGAACCATCATTCTATTGCTTTGGCTTCAGTTTTCGCCGCAAGTCGCGCGCGGCCTCCTGTAGGACGATTGGAAGCTTGCTGCGAAGAAAATTGTCGCCGCGAAACCAGTCGGCCGGTTCATGAAAGACAATTCGGGCTTCGACCAGAACGGCGTCGACGCCGTCTAACCTGGTTGCGGTCAACCAACCGCGGAGACCTGAATAAGTGCCGCTTCGGTCGTCGTCATCGATTGCACGCCAACGATTATCAAAAGCGTCGACCAATGAAATGTCCAATCGGTTTTGCCAATTCGATTCGTGGAGCGAAACACGAACCATTGCGTCAAAGCGGATCTTGTCCAACAACGCAAACCGCAGCCTTTGGTAACGGATATTCGGCCCGGCGTCATTGATTCCAAGCGACTGAAGTGTCTCGGCTGTCACCGCCGTTGATTCGGTTCGCGATTGATCATCCACGTCGCCGACCAGCATGTCCGAAAACTGTTCCGAAGAAAACGTCGCCAACGCTGCGTGGACAACGAACATGACATGCACGTCGTGCCCGATCCGATTCCCGGCATCATCTTTTACATAACTCAAATCGATGCGAACCGGGGCAACGACGGAATCACGCATGAATTGACGATACGACAACCCACGCAAGGCCGACGAAATCAGACGTTCTTGCATGACTGAGTCCAGATCAGCGTCCAGGATCGGCGGAGGGATCGCCACCGATTGACCGGCGATGCAGTAAAGGTGTGACTTACCGCGCATGAAGATTTCATTGCCCACGATCGCAGCAGAAGCGTCGATGTCTTCGTCTAGCTTGTTGGTGGCGATGACTTCAAACGCGTTGCCGTGCTTGAACACGACCGTCGTTCCGTCACGACCGGTCAAGTAGATTCGGTCGGCTGCCGCGACGGGAGAGGCATAGACGGACGAGATGTCGGGCAAGCGAGTCTGGTCGATCAACACTTCACCTGATTTTGCATTGCGTGAAACCAACAGCCCATTGTTCGACTTGACAAAATAAAGTTGGCCTTTGTAAAGCACCGGCGAAGAGACGTAGGGGGCGGCATCGCCTCCGATCCACGTAATCGTGTCACTGTCGGTGACATCACCTTTTGCACTCAGCGGTATCGAATAAATCGCGTAGCCTTGGTAGCCGGTCATGACGATGACGTTGTCTTCATATCGAACGGGTGACGGGATCGGGTTGACGGCCTGGCCGCCGCATTCCCAAATCAATTCACCGTTTGAGAGGTCGTAGCTGCGAACGCGATTCGAACCGTTTGTGATCACCTGTGTGCGTCCGTTGTATTCGGTCACCAGCGGAGTCGCCCACGTCGTTCGTTCGTCGCGAGGTTGACGCCATTTTTCGTTACCCGTCCGCGTGTCGAGTGCAACGATAAATGAATCACCCTCGTGATCCCAAGGGACGACAAGCGTGTCACCTGAGACGGCCGGCGAACTGCCCTCGCCGAACTGATTCCGCGTACTCATCTGGCCGAGATCAACTTCCCACAACGGCTTGCCGTCCAGGCCGAGACAGAAGATCCCCCGTGAACCGAACGACATGTACAGACGCTCGCCGTCGGTCACAGGTGATGACGACGCAAAGGTATTGGTACCGTGTCCGCCTTCGTGTGGTAATTGTTGCGTCAAAGTGGTCCGCCAAATTTCGTCGCCGTTTGCCCGATCGTAGGCGATCACCATAAAGTCATAGTAATTCGTCGGAGGTGCTCCGCCGCCGAAACCTCCGCGGCCGCGTCCGCCGGGGCCACCTCGTCCGCCGGGGCCACCTCGTCCGCCGGGGCCTCGTTCCCTACGCTCAGTGGAACCGCGTCGCGTATCTCGCTGGTCTTGCGTCCCGGCGGCATTGCCTGAATTGTTATTGTCGGCAGCTTTGCCCTCAGCGACTCGGTCTGTCTTGACGGCGGTGCTGACAAAGATGCGATCACCTAGAACGATTGGCGTGCTGCTGCCGACGCCGGGAACTGCGACTTTCCATTTTATGTTTTCGGTTTCGCTCCAAGTCGTCGGAGGATCAGAATTCGCCGCGACACCTGACGATTCCGGGCCACGCCACCGCGGCCAAGCCGTGCTCAGGTCATCTCCACAAAGCGAATGGTCAAACAAAACGATCGCCAACACGAACGTGCTGGTCAAAATAAGATGTCGCATCAGTCTTACTCCGATGGGAATGCAGTCGTAGACCATCGCAATTGTAGCAATGCGCCAACGATCAATGGATCGTTTTTCGGCATGGGCAACGCAAACCACAGGTGAACAACAGACACGTCCGCCTGAATCGCCGATTGCCAAACTCATTTGTCACCATCGCAAGTTCTTTAAGATTCTTTTCTGTGACAAAGCCGTTAGCAAAGCTCCCTCATTCAGGAAGGACAAATTTACTTATCTATTCTATGAAAGGAAAAACCGATGCGCCACGCAAAAGCGCAACTTCAAAACTGACGAACTCGGGCCCGTGATAGAAGGTCAACTTGAAAATCTTGACAATGCGTCAGCCGGCCGAGCGAATTGATTGAACGCGGCAAGTGGGCTCGTCGTTCAACGACGGGTCGGCCGAAAAAGTTTTAACGATGATTTTCCCTTGGGGGAAATCCACTCGGGCGATGTGCCCAGCCAATCGGTCTGAATCGACGCGTAGATGTCGCGGAAGTCGATCTCGGTTCGCAGATCGCCGTCGACCAGATCGGTCAAGCTTGGCGTTGCGCCAATCAGCCCCGCTTGAACTTGCGGTCCAGCCAAAAAGACTGGGCCAGCCGTTCCGTGATCGGTTCCCTGAGACGCATTCTCGGCGACACGTCGACCGAACTCGCTGAAGCACATGACCAATACACGATCATCAATCCCGGCGTCACGAAGATCATCAAGAAACGCTTTCAGTGCGGACGACAACTGATAAAGAATCCTTTCATGATCATCCAATTGTAGCGAATGCGTGTCAAACCCACCGTGAATTGCGTAGTAAATCGGTGTCTGGAATCCCGACTTGATCAGCTGCGCAATCATCTTCAAACGACCGGCCAACTGGTGGCTGGGGTAGGATTGATTGCCGACTTTGGTTCCCGTTTGATCGATCAGGTCTGACATCTTAAATGCATCCAGCGTGGTCCGTGCCACAAACGAACGCAGGTCCTGGGTGGCATTCAGATGTTCCGTTGGCGGTGGCGTCTGGCCGGTGCGTTGCAGATCCATCAGATGTGCCATTGCAACGGTGGTGGATCGACGACCGTGCAATGACAGCGGCAATCCTTCGGTCCCAACGAGAATCGAATGCGGCGCGCCATCTGACGGCGCGGTGACGGCATCGGTTACTTTGCCGATCCAGCCGATTTTTTCAGCGTTTGGGTCGACGGTATTTCCCGTTTGCCAAATCGCCATACTGACTTCGTGTGAACGATTGGGATTCGGATATCCGACACCTTGCACGATCCCCAAACGACCGTCGTCCATCAAATCCGCCACCGCGCGCATCGACGGATGCAATCCGACATCATCATGAACTTTTAACAGCGATTCCGTCGGCAATCGAAGCACCTTGCGGTGTCGCGCATAGCCTTCATCACGAAAGGGTACGACCGTGTTGATGCCATCGTTACCTCCGTCAAGCTGGATGACAACGAGTACCCGTCCGCTATCTCGAGCGACATTGGCCAGAGCCGTCTTGTGAACAAATCCCGGGACGGTCGAAGAGAGCGCGATCAGCGAGGAGTCTGCTAAAAGTTTTCTGCGAGTGATCTTTCGACGCATGATCAATCCCCCTGTTGGTTACCGATGAAACTGGATGGCCATAGCTAGCGCTTTGTCAAGTCTTGGTTTTAGGGTACGACGGTCTTCCAGTCCGTCGACGAACGTCGGTTTCTGGCGGACTGGAAGTCCGCCAGTACA
>JAGQPO010000590.1 GCA_020426665.1 Planctomycetales bacterium | reverse complement strand
ACCCGAACGCGTGAGCGAGGGACTCCGCTGTATTCAGACCTGGTCCCTCGCTGACGCATTCGGGTTGTGATTGTAAGCCTGTCCAACGAGGTAACGTTCCGGTGAGTCGCCGGCGTTTGCGAACGGTGCCTCGTTGAAAGATTGTTCAAACGCCTCCGACGACACCTGGTCCGATGACGTTGCGAGTTGCATCGACTCTTTGGACGGCATGAACGACCTTGTCAAATAAGAATGAATAGCAGGAAGAAAGGCAGCGTCTGATTTCACCACGGGTTATCAAAGTGCACAACCGTGTTTTGCACCCCGGGAATGCGGTTACGACGCTTTTGACAATTCAGTGAACGAAGGCATGCATTGCTTCCATTGGAATCTCGCAATTTGCGAATTTGCTTGATCGCTTGATTGGACCGGCGGCATGGTGCCGGGGTCGCCCGATAAGCGTTTTGAGCCCCTTTCGGTGATCGCCGACGTCTGAGCAGTGCGTTTCATACATTGCTCGGCGTGCTGCATGCGGCCCGAACGCCCCTCGCGAATCGGCTGATGTCGTTTGGTTGTCAGACGGCGTTGTGAGGCGATGGGATAATGAACCGTCGCGGGTTGCCGGAACGTGTCGGCCTGCGGCCTGATCACAACGTGATGACGAAAGAGGCCGGAGGCCGGCACAGTGACTGCCGAGGTCGTGAGACCTCGGGATGCGTATGTGTTCCAAGTCGCAAGCCCAGCGGGCGACACAGCAGAGTCTGATTCCGCGGCTCGGAGTTGTCTGCTATCCGCCTACGGGGATTGGTTTTGCAGTCTGTCAGGCAGCGATTTTTCTCTGCGACGCGTCGACGACTTCTTTGACGCTTTCGCCTTCGACGGCCATCGCCAGGGCAAGCGGCTTGTCGCGCGATACGAGATACTTCCACGGGATCGCTTTGATGTCCAGCAACATCCAAGTCAGGTTTCCCACGGCCGATGCCCAGCCGTGGTTGGGGAACTGGCCTTGAATGATCAATGGAAAGAAAACGAATCCGAACCAAAACGACTTGTAAACCAGCTGCAGCGTGAATAACGGCAAGAACTTCAGCGGCGCCCGCAATCCGAAGGCGCACAAGATGCCGACGGTTGTCCAGATCCCGCCGAGCGCGCCGTAGGTGATCGGGTCTTGAACAGGCAAACTGAACGGGATGCCGACCACTTTGCGTGAGAAGTCGGGGGCGATCAGCATCGTCGACCCGACGGTGATCCCCAGGAATGCCGTTGCTCCATAGAGCAATCGGATCCAGCCCATCCGGATTTCACCATACTCCTCGGTGCAAAGGGTTTCAAATTTCATCACGAGGCTCCTTCCCCCCAATCGTCGATCGTCATTTTCGACGCCGATTGCCGATCAACGCCTTTCGCTCCTACAATCGGCAGATCTGAACGAGTTTCACCAGAGTTTCTGGTGCCAGCAGTGATGTTTTGGGACCGAAGCGTTTCAACGCCCCCGTGAAACTCACTTGCAGTTTCTCGACAACGACTCACGCCACGTCCGAGGAGTTTTTGGGCCACAATTGAAAGCAACCTGAATGCCAACCCCGGATTAACGGCGATCAACCAAATGACCAACACTGCCACAACCAGCATTCGCTGTCTGCCACGGAGTATCTGTTCATGGAGCTATGAACTGTCGTGGGGCGAACATCGCGGATTATTAGAATTGAATGTGATGGGGGAACAGGGATCGATCAACATTGACGGAACGGATTTTCAGGTATGCAAACACGGCATGTTGAGTGGCAATTGGACATTGCGTCACAACGGTGAAGAAGTCGCCGAGGCACAAAAGAGTTCTGCGTTCACGCGCACGTTCGAGATCGATTCACCCGGTGGACCACTTCGGCTGGAAGCAGAATCCGTATTCAACCGTAGTTTTTTTCTTCGATCGGGCGACCAAATCATCGCGACGATGCGACCCGACCATCCTTTCACACGTCGCGCGAGAATTGAAATCGTCGCCCAGGATTGGGACTTTCCAACGATTTGCTTTTCGTTTTGGCTGGTCGCCCAGATGTGGCGTCGTGCGGCAAACAATAATGGTGGATAACCAAACGCTTCGGCGGGTGTCAGGGAATCTGCGGGCAACCTCGCGTTTTCCGTCAACGGTGATGATTTCTGATAAATTCGGTGGAACCACCCGAAATCTTTTTGAGGTCCATGCCGCGCCGGCGGTCTAAAGGGGCATCGCTAACCACTGAGTTTGATGATGGAAGCTGCGTTTGACAGTCCCTTCGACGATCGACGGTACCGTCAACGCGCCGCCAGAGGCACTGGTGGGCGAGCTGGTGGGCGGCGGGCGTCGATGGATCAGTCGGTTTCCGGAAGAAGCTTTTCGGGCGAATCCTTGTCGGGCAAATCACTCACAGAACCCGAGTTCGAACGAGCCGTCTCGGAAGGGATGTCACAGCTGGTAGCCGTCGCACGGCGGATTAGCGGTAATGACGAACTGGCCGCCGAAGCGGTTCAGAACGCGTTGCTGAAAGCATCCAAGTCGTGGCGCAGTTTTCGAGGCGAATCACATGTTCATACCTGGCTCACCCAAATCGTTATCCACTGTGTTCGCGATTCGATCGCTGCCCAACGACGTCGCATGGCCAGCCAGCCGATGTTGCATCATTCCGAATCGCAATGTCCCCATGAAAACGTCGTTGATCCTGAACGTGGGCCTAGCCAACGGCTGCTTGATGAAGAGCTTCGCCGAACAATCGGCGCCGCCGTCGGGCAGTTGCCGGATCGACAAAGAGAGGTATTCGGTTTGATCGTTTGGCAAGGCATGTCCGCCGCAGAGGTCGGAAACTTGTTGGAGATCACTCCGCAAACTGTCCACGCGAATTTGCATGCCGCGCGAAAACGGCTGCGTGAATTACTGAACCACTTAATCAACGAAGACCAGGATTGATTCCGATGAATCCGGACGAGTTTGATGCATTGATTCGCGCCGGCGATCCGGCGGCCAATCAAACCTCTTCGACGACCGACGATCCGTTCGTCGGCGACTGCCATCGTCAATGGGCGAGATTGGTTGCTCGTCGACGCATCGTTCGAAAACGCGTTTCGCTATGCCTTGCCGCGATCGGGTTGTTTGCTGTGGTCGGTGGTACCTCCCTTTGGGTGACCCAAAACATCGACCGGCATGGCCATGCGGTTGCGGAAGTCGCGTCTTCCAACGCAGCACCAAATAACTCCGTACCCAATCGTCGGCATATCGAGGCCATCCAAAATGCGGATCTCGATTCAACTGTGATCGCGAGTGGTCATCCACACCGAAAATCAAACGACGCACGTTCTGCCGATTTGCCGACAAAGGTTGCTGAGGCGAGCCCACGGCCCGGATCGTCCGATCCGATCGACGGGAACGTTCAAGGTCATCGGATCGGATCGGCAGACCGGATCGAACCTGTACCGAGTCAACTTGACGAGTTTGCGACCTTTGTCGAACAAGCAGGGAAGCGTGATAGCGAATCGTGGCGTGAATCACGTGATTTTCTGGCCCGGCAAACTGCGGCGACGCAAAGGGCCGCAATTAATCTGGTTCCCCAACTGACCGAGCCGACGCGACGCGACGCCGCCATGGATCTGGTCTGCGATGCGGCCGGCGATTCCGAGCGTTCGATTTTAAAGATCTGGTTGAACGATCAACTGGTTGCGCCGGCTGCCTGGCAGCGGCTGATCGAAGGAGCGTCGTTTGGGCAGTCGATTGAATTGATTGAGTTCGCAAAGACGGAAAACCAGCGGACGCAAGTTTGTCAAAGGATCGCCGCGTCGACCGATTCGCGGTCCATTGACGTTCTGTTGAGATTGACGAATGACCCAAAGTGGCGAATCTCTGTCGGCAGGTCGGCGGCAAATCTTCACCCTGATCAAATTCAATTGTTGATCATGTTGATGCGGCAACGAAGCATTCCGATGCGAACGGCAGTGGCATTCATGCTGGCGTCCGTGCCGGGCGATGATGTCGACCGCGTTTTGTCATCAATGATCCTTCGTGGACGATATCGCCAACCCGCCTACCTTGTCTTACTTTCGCGAGACACTCCCCAGGCCAGAGCGTTTCTGGCACAAGCCGCATCGACGCCCGAGCTGACTCCGGCACTCGTTTCGGCCCGTATGCATTTCGCAAACATTCAACAGCAACTCTCTCGCTGGATTTCCGAATCCAAAGGAGCAAGCCATGAACCGACGGATACCATATTACGTCTTATCCCGGAAATTATTGACTTTGATCGTTGTGATGGCTTCAGTCTTATTGGGACCGAAGTCGTCTGAGACGAATGCCCAAGGATTCCCGCCAGCAGAACCTGTATACGAAACCAAGATCTACAACATTGCCGATCTGTTGGATTCGCCGGTGATGCTGGACGACAACGATCCAGGTGCGACCACGGCGACCGGCAAGAGCGGACCGTTTAATGGAGGCGGTTTCGGCGGAGGCGGCATGGGCGGAGGAAGCGACGCGAACGTCGGAGGCGGAGGATTTTTTAGGGTTCCCGATAACATTCTGCCCCAGTTTGGCGGCGGCGGTATGGTCGGCGGTAATCTTGGCGGCGGAATGGGGGCAGGCCTTGACGGCGGCATCTTCAGCAAGGTTTCACCCAATATCACCGCGATGGCAATTGAGCAACTGGTTCTTGATCACGTTTCCGACGATGCGACCCAGTGGCTTGAAGTGGATGGTGCCGGTGGAAGACTGTCGATCCTCGGAACGATGATGGTCGTCACCCACACCGCCGACGTTCAAGCCAGGGTCGGGCAATTGCTGGATGCATTGAGATTGAACGAAAACACAAGTCCCATGGTCCAAGTGGACGTTCGAATCGTCGAAGTGCCGTCGGACCAAACCGTCGCGGCCCTGACCACCGATGCAAAGTCAATCGATCAACTGGCCAATGATTCGTCAGCCGCTCGGATGTCACTGCGTTGCAACAACCATCGATCTGCAACGGTTTCTTCGGGGCTTCGTCGCAGCTATGTCGTTTCCATCGTTCCCGTCGTCGGGTCTAACGGCATTGCCGATGGACAGTCGCACCGTGACGTTGCTTATCAGCCGGTGACCTATTCGACCTTGTTGGGGCTGTTCGGAAAGATCAAACCGGAAATCGCCACCGACGGAAAATCCGGCCGCATCCACATGGGAATTCGGTCGGCGTCGGGTCCCGACGAGGTGATGTCGACCACGTTCGGCACCGGGCAATCAATTGACCGCGTCGAACTGGATACGGCAGAGCTTGAAACGTCCATCGAATCAGATGCTGATCGTTGGGTATTGGCCGGAAGCGTCGCAGTGACCGACCCGACATCCCGGATCACATCAGGCGCGGCACTGCCACACCTTGCGGTCTTGGTGCGGTGGTCCGTCGTGAAGTAAGAGGCTGGCACGACAAAGCAACCTGCAATGCACGGCCCCGGTGTTGCACCTCGTTTTCACACTCACCGAGTACTTACCATGTCGGTTTGAACGCGAATGCCGCGGGTTTTCGAGGTAAGGGGGCAATAAATGTTGTTGATTGGCGTCCAGGCTATTTCCCTGTCGCCGCACAGCGGTGGCAGGGGTGTGGGGACCAATCTCCGGTTGCAATCATACGCTGTCAAAGCTTTAGCTTCGCGTTGAGGAACTTGTTGCGTTCGGTAGTTAAATACTTACTCCGATCTTTTAACGCCGTTTTCAAACCCTTCATACCATCAAGTAGCTCTCGCAATCCATCAACCGTTCGCTCATCGGCGGTGTTCAAGATAGTTGCTGCCAAGCTTGCTTTCGATTCGCGATTTAACTTCGCATTCCATTGAGAAATCAG
This sequence comes from Planctomycetales bacterium, assembly GCA_020426665.1. GTDB lineage: Bacteria > Planctomycetota > Planctomycetia > Pirellulales > Pirellulaceae > Stieleria. The sequence continues at coordinate 3,260 of JAGQPO010000590.1, read as the reverse complement.
CAGCGGCTGAAGCCGACGTTTCCATTTGACAGGCGTATCGCGTTTGATCGCGTGCAACAGTAACTGCAACCGTTGTTGTGACAATTTGTTTCCCAACATGTCACAAACTCGCGTCCAGAACTCCGGCCTGTTGATCCCGGCGCCCCATCGGATTGCGGCGTCGACAACACGTTTGTGTTGTGAGTCCCAGGCCCGCTCCAGTTCGGGCAATATTCGCAGATCGCTGAAGTAACTCCAATAGATCCCTCCCAGTCCCCTGACCAGATTCTCACAGACCCCTGGATCTTCCTCCTTTTGCAATGCGTTAATCAGAGTTTCAACCGTCGTCGGGTGACGCAGCCACTGCTCCATCCGGAAGGCCGCCCGGGCTTTGTTGTCGACATACTTGGCAGCTTCGAGACGGATTTTCTTGTCTTTGGATGACAGCTTCTTAAGCGTTGATTCGCGTTCGCGAAGAAACTGTTCGCTGTCTGGAATCAGTTCAAAATATAGTTTTTGGACCTTAGGGTCCAGCTGTTTTTCATATCCGTGTTTGAGCAACAGGTCGCGTGCGTCGTGATAAATGATCGCATATTGCTCTCGATCGGCAGGTGGGCGTTTGAACCGGCGTTGGGTGACCTCTCCGGAACGTAAGTTGACGGCGGTCAAAGTACCGTAAGGATCCTGGTCACAACGCTTTTGATAGTTTGCTTCGCCGATTTTGATCAGGCGTTTTACGTCGGCGCGCAGTTTGCGTAAGTCGGTCATTTCAGCTGATGTTCCTGGACTTGGATTGGAAGAAGGTGCCGTGAGGCATTCGCCTTATTTTCTTCGGGCGGGGCCCGGACTCCCAACGGCATGTTCGGAATCCATTAGGATAGCGTCAAACTCATTGACATGAACAGACAGTTCATCATGCAGTAGGGGCTTTCTTGGTTGTCATGTATCTCATTCTGGAGTGACCAAAGATGATCATTGGTGTTCCGAAGGAAGTGAAGTCGGATGAGTATCGCGTCGCGATGTTGCCGGTCGGTGTCGAGGAACTTGTCGCGCGCGGGCATCGCGTGATGATCCAGGCGTCGGCGGGGCTGGGGTCCGGGATTCCGGACCACGAATACCTTCGCGCCGGTGCCGAGATGGCGGCTACAGGCGCTGAAATTTTTGAGCAGGCCGACTTGATTGTCAAAGTCAAGGAACCTCAGCCCGAGGAGTACCCGTTGGTCCGTCCCGGTCAATTACTGTTCACCTACTTTCACCTTGCCGCCAGTCGTACACTGACCGACGCAATGATTCAAACCGGAGCGAGTTGCTTTGCCTACGAGACGTTGCGAGATGCCAAGGGGCGTTTGCCTTTGTTGACGCCGATGAGCGAAGTGGCGGGGCGGATGAGTATTCAGCAAGGGGCAAAGTATCTCGAGCGGCCGCAGATGGGGCGCGGCATCTTGCTAGGCGGTGTGCCGGGTGTTCCGCCGGCGCACATCACGATCTTGGGTGGCGGAATTGTCGGATACAACGCGGCGAAAATTGCGGCAGGATTTCAGGCCGACGTCGTGATTTTGGACGTCGATCTGGATCGTCTTCGATACTTGGACGACATCATGCCGCCCAACGTCAACACGCTGTACAGTGATCGCCATACCATTCTGGAACAATTGCGCCGCACGGATCTGGTGATCGGTTCGGTTTTGATCCCCGGTGCCAAGGCACCACAACTAGTTCGCAAGGACGATTTGCGATTAATGAAACCGGGTAGCGTCGTGATCGATGTCGCCGTGGACCAAGGCGGTTGTATCGAAACCAGCCATCCCACAACGCACAGCAATCCGACGTTCATCGTCGACGAAGTCGTCCACTACTGTGTCGCCAACATGCCCGGCGCCGTTGGTCGCACCAGTACATTTGCGCTATGCAACGCGACCATGCCATGGGTGATGCGGTTGGCAACGCTTGGATGTCAGGGGGCGATCGAGCATGACGTGCCGCTTCGCCACGCGCTTAACATCCACCACGGCGGCGTGACCAACACGGCTGTCGCAGATGCATTTGGGATTTCACTGGCTACGACCTAAATACTTTTACGTTCAACCGATAATGAAGTTTCGACTACGAACGCTCCTGGTGTTGGTCACGATATGTGGAATTGCCGCCGCGATCATTTTGCACATCCTGAACCACCGTGAAAAACTTCGCGTGCACCGAATCGCTTTCGACGAGGCCTCCGAATCGGTCAAGTTCCTGGATGATGAGTTGGAAGCATTCATTCTGCAAATGCCCGAGGTTCGGCGGCAATTGTTGGCGATGGATCCGATCAATCCCGAAATCAGCTTGGCACATTCGATTAACAGTTCGTCCTACTCCGTCGGAGGACCTCGTTTCACGCGCGATTACCACTACGATTGGCAACGCGCCGACGGCAGTCGAGATGAAGGCATCAAGATCTACATTGAATCCAAACTGGCAGAAGGATCATTGGACAAACACGTGATCAGGTTGACACACGCACCCGACGACTTGTCGACCGAAGTCGCGCGGTGGGTTGCGGAAAAGCTGGAACAGTTGCCCGCAGTGCGTGTTGAATTGGCAACACTGGAGGACGGGGCGGTGCTGATACGCGAAGATTAAATGATCGACGATCGCGGCGACGGTCGGGCTGGTAAAACAGATAGTAACGCCGTCGAAACAGATTCAAGTGCTCCGTCGATTCTTGATTTTAAAGTACGACGGACTAAGCATCGACGCTCAGTAACTCGCAGGCTTCTCGGTAGCCCGGTGCGGGTGTTCCGAACTCGCTTGCTGAGACTCGGGCCAGTCCGACCAAGTGTCGCCAACGCATCGATGGGCGTGTCTTGGCGAACTCTTCGCTTACCGTGCGGTAATACTTTTCGGCATGTAAGGCGCCGTCTTCGCTGGTTGCAAACGTCAGCAACAGATCGAAGACGGGGCGTGCCTGGCCGCCCAAGTCCGCGTAACGTTGGGTCGCCGCGGCGGCGAGTGCCTGGTCTCGGTTTCGAACCGCCTCTCCGGTCATTTTCAGCAAGGTTGACTTGTCGTTGATTGTTTCAACTGCGTCCGTTTTCAATGCCCAACGATCCGGTTGGACATGGGGACTCTGTCCGGCGGTGTGGTAGGCACCGACGATCAGGCTGGCCATCGTATTGCGATGATTACTGACCGCCGCGATGTTGCGCCACGCATTTGCGGCGTCCGAAGCGTGCACCCCGACCGACGCACCATGCACGGATCCTTTCACTTTGTCGCCGTCTTGGTCCTGAGACCGACCT
>JAGQPO010000589.1 GCA_020426665.1 Planctomycetales bacterium | reverse complement strand
ACCCCAAATCTTCCTACCCCAAATCACGCCGTGGTCACCGCTTGGCGGACCGTGCGGTTTTTGACTTCGTCGACCAATCGGGCGACCGCTTCGGCAACCGGCATTGATCCGAGGTCGCCGTCGATCCGATCGCGTAGAGCGATCTGTCCGGTCTCGGCTTCCTTGGGTCCGACAACTGCCATGTAGTTGACCAATTCCAATTGGGCATTACGGATCTTGGCCTGGACTTTGCCGCCGGTCGAATCGACGGTCACCTTCAACCCGGCTTCGTCGAGTTGCTTGGCGACTTGGACGGCATAATCGAGCGACTTGTCGCTGAGCGGCAGGACACGCACCTGCTCAGGCGACAGCCACATCGGGAACGCGCCGGCGAAGTGCTCGATCAGCATTCCGGTGAAACGCTCCAATGATCCGAACGGCGCCCGGTGGATCATGACCGGACGATGCGCCGCGTTGTCTTTACCGTTGTATTCCAATTTGAATCGCTCCGGAAGGTTGTAATCCAACTGCACCGTTCCCAATTGCCAGGAGCGTCCGATGCAATCGCGAACCATGAAATCCGCCTTCGGCCCATAAAAAGCTGCCTCGCCAGGTTCTTCGTTGAACTCCATTCCACTTTGTTCCAACACACCACGGAGCGAGTTTTCGGCGGCATCCCACTGCTGTTCGCTGCCCACATACTTACTGCTGTCGGGATCTCGCAGCGACAATTGAACGCGATAATCGTCCAGCCCGACGGCCTTGAGCACGAACTTGGTCAATTCGATCGTTGCACGAAATTCCTGTTCCACCTGATCCTGGGTACAAAAGATATGCGCGTCATCCTGGGTCAAACCACGGACACGCAACATTCCGTTCAATTCACCGGTTTGTTCGTGACGATACACGGTTCCAAATTCGAACAAGCGCAACGGCAATTGCCGATACGATCTCGCTTGTGCTTTAAAGATATGACAGTGATGGGGGCAATTCATCGGCTTTAACAAGTACCGTTCATTGGCCAATTGCCAATCATGCAAGACGGCCCGTTTTTGGTCGGCCGACATCGACGGCTTGTAGTCTGGCAGTTCAACTCCCAGGACTTCGACCGCCGCCATCAACTTGTCTTCACCATCGGCGTCAATCGTTCCGTCCTCCAACCGATTGCTCCAGGCGTCCAACAACGCACCGACCTCGCTGCCGAACAGCGGCGCAAATTGGCTGTCGCGATAATACGGAAAGTGCCCGCTGGTTTCATACAATTCGACCCGTCCGATATGTGGACTGTAGACCGGATCATAACCGCGGCTTAGCAGTTCGCGGCGGAGAAAATCTTCCAAGGTGACTCGAACGCGAGCGCCCTTGGGCAACCACAGACATAATCCCTGGCCGACTTCGGGATTGATTGCAAACAGGCCGTGCTGCTTGCCCAGCAATCGATGATCGCGTCGCTTGGCTTCCTCGATTTGTTCCAGGTACGCCGCCAATTCCTTCTTGTCGAAAAATGCGGTTCCGTAAAGCCGCTGCAGCGGTCGATTGGACGTGTCACCTTTCCAGTGGGATCCGGCCACACTCATCAATTTGATCGCTTTGATTTTCCCGGCGTCTGGGATGTGGGGCCCGCGACACAAATCGACGAATTCACCTTGGCGATAGAAACTGACCGTCGGCTGGTCGGCCAACCCCGTCTCGATGTGTTCAACTTTTAAATCCTGGTCCAAGTCATCACACAGTTTTCTCGCTTCATCACGGTCCAGAACAAACCGTTCGAACGGCTCCTTCTGTTTGATGATGGCCTTCATCTCGGCCTCAATTTTGGGGAAGTCGTCCTCGCTGATCGGAACGTCTATATCAAAGTCGTAATAGAAACCGCCCTCGGTGGTCGGTCCGAAGGCGAGCGAGACTCCCTTATAAAGACGCATCACGGCACGGGCCATGACGTGGGCGGCGGAGTGCCGCAGAACGTCCAAAGCGTCACTGTCTCGGCTGGTCAACAATCGCAGCGACAGAGTTTCGTCGGCACCGCCCGGTTGACCGACCCCGGTGGCATCATGAACCAGCTCGCCAAGGGGCCGGTCCGCGTCAACAATCCGACCGTCCACTTCGGCCGCGATGACGCCGCGGGCCAGCCCTTCGCTGATCCCGGCTGCAATATCCATCGCGGTGGTGTGCCCGGGGTGCTGGTGCGTCGTACCGTCAGGCAATCGGACGGTCACGGGAGCGAGTGGGGTTGCGTCGGAAGCTGCGGAAACCGGGCCGGGAGTCGATTGGCTCATTTTGGTTCAGTGGTTTTTCAATGTGTTTCGGTGGCCGCCTCAAAACGAAAGAGGATGACCGTACAAGAAACTTAACGGGGAAGACACACCGGGTAAATGGCGAGTTCACCCAGCCGGCGGGCCGGCCGATCAGACGCTTGCAACACGACGTCACGCGTCATGATTGGCTCCACTGTTCCGATCGGCAAAACCGCCCCCACCGGCTCCACTCGTCTTGATTGATAGACGCAACCCAAAATAGGGCGAAGTCTTAGCCAAAAACTGTTCGGCGGCGTAAAACCAATGTTGCCGACCTATCTTTTTTCGGTCCAAGTCGTCTCGCCCCTCCCCACTTCATCCATTCACTATGACTGACTGGAGTAAACCCACCACCTGCCCTCAAGTGTTTGTCGAATCGACAAGCGCCCAGGAGCTTCGCGCACAGCGGGTGTGGCGGTTCGTGGTCGTACTTTGGTTAACGTGGATCTTTTTTGCGTCGTTCCTGTGGTACCGACAGTACGCGGATGCGGCCCGGATCTGTCTTGTCGTATCGGCCGTCACGCTCTTCACCAACGTTCTCTGCTTGAGAGATCGCAACTTTCGGCGCGTGATGAATCTTAATCTCGCGTTCAGCGGCATCGGTCTCTTTGCGGTCGCAATCAGTGATCCCGCAATGCATGGAACAATGCTGTTCTATCCGGTTTCGATTCTGGTTGCATCTCAACTGCTTGGAGTTCGCGCGGCGCTATCCTGGTTCGTCGTCAACCTGCTGGGGTTTAGCGCGTTCTTTCTGTTCGTCTACGGCGTCGACCAATCCATCTACACATCGCGTTTCGACGAACTGGTGCTGGTGCTGGGTGTTGCCGCGTGCGTTTACCTGTGTTGCCAACAGGGCGAAGAGTATTACCGCCAGCGCACCGAAAGTCTGATTCAACTGAGCGAAGACTTGCGTGTGAAAAGCGACACGCTGGAAGCGCTTGCCACGACCGATGCGTTGACCGGATTGATCAATCGCTTTCAATTTCAAGAACGACTCAAGGCAGTCGTGTCCGAAGCCGTCGATGGCTCCAAGCCGGCTGCGCTGTTCCTGATTGACATGGACGGCTTTAAAGAAATCAACGACACACTCGGGCATCCCGTCGGCGACGAAGCTCTGGTTCAAATCGGCGCCCGATTGACGGAAGAGTTTGGCGAGCGATCCGAGGTGGCGAGATTCGGAGGAGATGAATTCTGTATCATCACCGCTGGAATCAAAGACGCGACCGAAGCCGAATTGATCGCCGAAAGGATCTGCGAATTGCTGACCCATCGGTACGTGTTGGAGAACGAAGAGTTTCCGTTGGGAGCCAGCGTTGGATACGCGATCTGCCCCGACCACACGACATCCGACAAAGACTTACTTGCCTACGCGGACACCGCGATGTTCCATGCCAAGGAAAACCGACTGGGGTATTCCTGTTACGAGCGTGAGATGACCGAACGTCTGGTCGAATATCGAACCGTCCAAGAAAAACTGTCACAAGCGCTTGCGCAAAACGAGTTCTTTCTGGTTTACCAACCCCAGGTCAACCTTGAAACCGGAAAGGTCATCGGAGTCGAAGCACTGTTGCGTTGGCGAAATGATGGCGAAGTCATCCCGCCATATCGATTCATCCATCTGCTGGAACGCAGTCGCGAAATCCTGCCTGTCAGTAACTGGATTATCCGCGAATCGTGCCGTCAATTGGCGATCTGGGACAAACAGGGCTATGACGTCGAGATCTCGATCAACGTCAGCGCCCTTCAGTTCAATGACGTCAGTTTCTTGCCTTGCATCATCGACTCGGTCAACGAGTTCGGTATCGAACCTGGCCGCCTGGACTTCGAAATCACCGAGGGGCTGCTAATTGACGACGTCAACGAAGCCGTCGCAAAACTGAACAAGATCAAAGAACTCGGATCTAGCATCAGCATCGACGACTTTGGAACCGGATACTCCTCGCTGTCGTACCTACGACAGTTTCCACTTGATCGCTTGAAAATCGATCGCGCATTCGTCAAAGACATCCCCGATGCGGATGACGGTGTAATTGCGTCCAGCATCATCGTGTTGGCCAAATCACTGGGACTGAAGGTCCTTGCCGAAGGAGTTGAAACCGTGGACCAGCTGAACTTCTTAAAACATCACGATTGTGACGAATATCAAGGCTACTACATGAGCCAACCGGCGCCCCCTGATGAAGTGACAGCGTTCTTTACGAAGTCACCATCACACGTTGAACATGAGACGTTGCTTTAAGAGTTCAGCGCAACGCCCTCAGCGCAACACTCGCAGCGCAACACTCGCAG
>JAGQPO010000588.1 GCA_020426665.1 Planctomycetales bacterium | reverse complement strand
GAGAAAGGATTGTTCCATTTTCTTAAGTCGATGCTATTGAATCGAGAATCCGTTTGTCCGGCCAATCGATTCGGCCCAGGTTTTGTCACAGTCATCGATCGATCCTGCGGGACGCGATTCGATCCGGCTGATCAATTCATTGAGATGCCCCCTGGGGCCGTCGGCGTCGATCAAGACGCTGCCGTCGGGTTCGTTGCGCACGAAACCATTGACGTCCAATCCACCGGCGTGGAACAGGACCGTGGCACGAAAACCGACCCCTTGTACGCGGCCGCGAAAGCGGGCTATTAGTCGAACATTCATCGCAGCGAGGTATCAATCACGTCTTCGTCGACCGTATCGACGGCTTCAACGGATCGCTCGTCATCCAAATGCTCCGGCATCGCCGTGCGCTGAATCACGACCAGACACATGTCGTCAAACGGCGGCGCATCGCCGACATGCTCCAGCACTGCTTCGACGATCTGGTCCTTGATCGTACGGCCGTCACTTTTCTGGGCCGCCAGTTTCCGTATCGCGTCGATGCCGAATTCGTTGTCATTGGCATCCATCGCCTCGTTAATGCCGTCGGTGTACATCAGCATGACGTCACCCGCATTGAACCGCGCCGAGACGGCTTCGTAATCCATCCCGGAATCAATCGCGATCGGCAGCCCCGATTCTTCGGAGCCGGGCTCGGTGATTTCACCACTTTGGGCGTTGCGAACGATGGGCGGCATATGCCCGGCGTTGACAACGGTGATGAACTCACTGGCCGGATCAATCACGACCAACAGGAACGTGACGAAGCGTTCCACCTCCAAAGCGCTCATGCGATCGTTCAATCTTTCGATTGCTTTGGCAACGTCGGCTTCACCGGCCAGACAAAACCGTGTCTCTGCCGAAAGCTTTGCCATGAACATCGCCGCCGCGACGCCGTGTCCGACGACGTCGGCAACCACGACTGCGATTCGACCGTCGCCCAAATGGATGTAATCGAAGTAGTCGCCTCCGATGTGGTTGGCGGCTTGGTAAAAACTTTCGACTTCAAATCCGGGTGACTCCGGCGGTGATTGCGGCAAGAAGGCCTTTTGGACATCCTGGGCAAGTTTCAAATCCTGTTCGACCTCGCGTTGCCGCAGAGCTTTCTCGTGCATTTGTGCGTTGGTGATCAGAATGCCGGCCTGGGCAGCGACGCCGGCCAACAGATCGATATCTTCTTCGACAAACTGACCACGACCCTGGGTCGAATCAATTTGAATCGCGCCAAAATTGTTTCCCTCGGCATCTCCCAACGGAGCACAAATCATGCTCTTGATGGAAAAGTCGGCGATCGATTCACTGCTATCGAAGCGGCTGTCCTCCATCGCATCGAACGACAAAATGGCTTCGCCCGTCGATATCACGCGGCGGATAATCGTACGGCTGATTCGAACCGTTTCGGTTTCATCGCGGGTCTGCCGCGTTTTCACCCAGCGCGTTTGAAGCTGGTCGTTTTCGGCTTCCATCACGATGAATCCGCGATCGGCCGATGGAAAAATCGCAAACAAACTATCCAGAATCCCCGGCAACACTTCGTCCAGCGACAACGTGTTGCTTAGGTTGCGGTTGATCTTCAAAAGTGCTTCGAGCTTCGCTTCCGGCGTCGCTCTCATTTTCAATCCGTCGCCCGATTTTTCGAACTCGACCTGGGGCGAAACGATCCGAGAATTGGAGTGATCCGAGGAGTCGTCATCGACCATCACGATGCCAAAACTGGAACCGCTGAAGGTCAATTCCGACGAGTTGTCTGACGCGAACTCGGGGAACGATTCGCTGTGAAACACCAACTCGATATCGCTGATTCGGATGCGATCGCCTTCACGCAATATCTGATCGCCCGAGAGCAGCTGCCCGTTCAGATAGGTGCCGTTTCGGCTGCCCAAATCGACAACGGAAAACTGGCCTTTTTGGCGAACGACTTTGGCATGAAAGCGACTGACCGCGCCTGCATCAACAACAATGTGACAATCCGGATGACGACCGATCGAGGTTTCTTCCTCGATCAATTCGAACCGTTCCGGACCGCCACTGATGGCCCCCGCAGCGGCGTCCACACCGGCGCCCAGGGCGCCGGTTCCGGGCATGGTTGACAAAAACGCCATCGATTCATTCGACTCCCAAACGGTGCGGACGGTCGCTTCAGATTGCCGGCTCAGTCTTTACTCTGGTCGCCGGAACCTGGCAGAGCCGGTTCGGGAACCGAGTTGTCTTCGTACTTGGCTTCCGGGATTTCTGAACCGGAATTCTTAGCGAGCACGCTGTGCGAGACGGGGAACGATTCCTTGTTCAAGTCATCCGCATCGGCAGCAACTTCTTCTTCAGTCACCTTGGCGTGCTCTACGATCAGTTCGACGACTTTACGTTCGACGATTTGATTTCGAAGCGCATCCATTTGCCCCGTCTTTTCAAGCCGAGCGCGTGTTGCGCGCAGACTTTGGCCGGACTGCTGGGCGATCAACATGATTTCACTTTCGAACTCGCCTGGTTCGGCATCGATGTTCTCTTCCTCGGCGATCTGCTCAAGCACAAAGTGCTCGCGCAGTGCGGTTTCGGTTGAAGCCCTGGCGTTTTGTTGAAGTGCGTTTACGATTCCACGGATCGTCTTGTCATCGAAGCCGTTGCGCCGCATTTCCAGCACCCGTCGCTGCAATTCTCGATTGGTTTGACGACGCACCAGGTCTTCCGGTAAATCGAAATTAACCGCATCGGCCAACAGGTCGATTACACGTTGGCGAACCACTTGCTGTGTGCGGTATTCGGCTTGCCGGCTGAGCGAGTCCTGGATGAATCCACGCAGCTCTTCCTCGGACTCGAAATCACCCAGTTCCTCGAGCAACTTGGGTGTCAGATCAATGTTTTCCAACTTTTGAACTTCCAGCACTTCGACTTCAGCGGTGATGACGCGGTCGGCGTCCGCTTCGTTGGAAGTTTGTCCCAACTTGACGGATGTTGTGACTTTGTCGCCTTCTTTCTTTCCGGCGACATCGTCACCAAACGATTCACAGATGGCGTCGCCGAGAGATAGTTTCTTGGTCAACGTGATCGCTTCTTCCTCCAGCCTGGACAGGACCTCGCTGCCTTCCTTGAACACAATCGAAACGACCAATCGATCACCCAGTGCCGCAGGCTCTTCGGTCGCTTCGTAGGTCGCACGGTCTTTCAACACGCGATCAAGCGCCGAGGTGACCGCTGCATCGTCGATCTTTTCAACCGGCTTGGTCAATTCCAGACCCTTCCAGTTGGGCGTTGTAAATTCGGGGCGAACCTCGATCGAAAACTGGAACGAGAACGTGCCTTCGCCTGGATCGGGGATCGAGTTGTAATCGAAGTCGGGCTCGCTGATCGCCGAAAAGTCTTGGCTCTCGGTGACTTGGGACAGGCTATCCATCAACAGCTTGCCCTTGACCTGCTCGATCACACGGTCTTTGAACTGTTTTTCAACTAACCGACGCGGCGCACGGCCACTTCGAAAACCGGGCACTTGAGCCTCAGGAACCAGTTCGTCATAGGCTTCTTTCAAGTAGCGTTTGACTTCGGACTCGGGCACCGTGACGACGACGTCACGAACGCAAGCTTGAGGAGAAGTGACCTGAACGTCCAACTGGAGTGGAGTTGCTTCTTCGGCGTTTTCGGGGGAATCAATGGACGTGGACATCCTGTAACGCACCTTACACGGGGACGGAGTGAACGAATTGTTTGTTTGGACTTACTTGTATGGACCAGCCGCGGGCAGATTTTTCGCCGCGGTGATTTGCTTTATTGATCGGCCAAGCCCGTAATCTATCGCGGGCAAGTGAAAATCGGCAAGTGACACCACGGATTTTACGCTCTTTAACGCGAATGTCGCCGCCCGGCAGTGATTTCCGAAAACAATCCGGCTCAAGTTGCTCGCAGGGCTTGCCGATTCTTCGAATCTGTTGATAATCTTCGCTCTTCTGCAAACGATGCGGCTGTAGCTCAGTTGGCAGAGCATCACGTTGCCAACGTGATTGTCGTGGGTTCGAATCCCATCAGCCGCTCTTAAAAAGCTCTAAGGCACGCCCGACTTCTCCGGGCGTGCCTTTTTTGCTGGGACAGGCGGCTTTGCTTAAGATCTGACTGATCCGTCTGATCTTGCCATCAGATCCGACGGATCTGGTCCGCCCCCCGCTCAAAGATCCGCCTTTTCGTTGCCGTTTTCGTCGTACCGGTTAAACGCAAAATAGGCGAACGGCACCGGCAGACAGGGGATGAGCAGATAAAAGAAAATACCAACGGTCGCCCCCAGGATGATCGTGATCGCGACAAAGCCGATCCAGACCCACCAGGTGTCTCGCCAGAGCCCGCCAAGTTGGTTCACGTTAAAAATCTCTTTGTGAAGGGTTCCCCTGTTGCGACGAACAGGTAATGAACAAACCCGCAAGCTCCAACGCAAGCGAGGGCTCAAGACTAGCGGATTTGTGCCGCAGACAAAATCGGTCCGTGAAATGCGACCGGTCCGTG
>JAGQPO010000587.1 GCA_020426665.1 Planctomycetales bacterium | reverse complement strand
AGGGGCGGAACCCGCTATTGTAGAGTCTAAAAAAGCCCTGCCGAATCGTCCACGTCGCTAATGGGGGGGCGAGACTTCTTGGCCCGCGGGCGGTCGCCGCCACGAGAGCTTTTTGCAATGGATGGCGATTGGCCGCCACTTGTGTCGACCGGCTCGATCAACGCCGTTCCGTCCTCGTCGACGCCGGTCAAGACGGCAATTCGTTTCTCGGCATGCCGAAGAACTTGGTGGCAAAGCTTGATTTTTTTGATGCCACGCTCGTATTGGGCCAGCGATTCGGTCAATCCCAACTCGCCGCTTTCGAGCTGCTGGACGACTTTCTGGACCTCCGCAAGGGCCGATTCAAAGTCGATTTCGGCAAGCGAGTCGGTCTCGCGCTCGTCGGACACCGTCGATTTCTTCTTCGCCATCAGGATCGGAGACCCGAAAAGAGTATTTTTGAACCAGAATGAATGAACCAGGACGCTTGCCCCTCATCCGCTTTGACTTCGCTATTCTCGCAACGTAAAGATCTTTGTCGAGCAGTCTTAGGTGTCCTTCGACACCGCCCACTAGGTTTGATCCTTGGGAATACCCGGGTCAATTCGGGGAACCCGGATCAATCCGAAGATATTGGTTAGGCGGCTCATGCCAATTGTCGGACGCATCATGGCTACCAATTTTGATCAATGCTCTCCAGATCTCGAATCCCTCCAGGCCCAAGCACTGGTCCAGGGGGATATCGTGGTACTGTCGGCGGTGACTCAGAATACGGAGCTGTTGCAGCAACTCTTTCAGCGAATGCAGGATGCCAGTGGTTCGCTTGAGTCGGAAGATGCGTTTGACGAGTTTGACAACCTGGACTTTGGTAACGCCGACGATAACGCCATCGAGGCCGTCGACGAAAACATCCGATTGCGAGCCGAGAATACGCGGTTGAACAGTCGAATCAATGCTCTCGAGCAAGAGATTGAATCGCTGACCGACAACAATCACGACTTGGCATCAAAAGTGGTTTATGGAGCGACCGCATCGGCTGCCCCGACTGCACCCGCCGCGGCAGCTCCTGCGGCGGCACCCGTCGCGCCAGAATCGTTGAGCTGGGAAGAACGCAAACGTCAAATCATCGAACAGATGGAGAACGACGAGTTCGACGCGGAATCGTTTCTATCCACGCTGGATGTCGAAAACCCCAGTGAGTCTTGCAAGAGCGATACGCAGCAAGCCATTGATTATGTCAATGATCTGGTCGATGAATTGGATCGTCTGAGACAGAGCGAAAAGCAATCGCGATTTCATAATGAGAAAGAGTTTTTGGTCGAACAAGAAATGCAACAGCAGGTCGACCGGTACGTTGACGAGATCAGTGAACTGAAAGAGTCTCTGCGCCAACTGCAAGAATCGTCTGCTTTGATCCCGACGGAGCCGGTGACCGAATCTGTCGACCCGATCGCCGAGATCTTGGACCACGACCAGATCATTCAACAAGAACGTGAACGACTTCAACAGATCCAAGAGGATTGTGAACAAAAGCTTCGCGACATCGAGATCCGCAGCTCACTGGAGCGCGCCAAGCTCTCGCGTGAATTATCGATCCAGGTACAGAAGAATCGAGAGCTTGAAACTCAAGTCAACGCTCTGCAGCGACAAGCCGGGATGAAAGAGGACGCGACGGTTGGCACGCGGTGGATGGCGAAGCTCGGCTTGACCGGCGATCGAAAGGACTGAAAGTCCCTGCCATCGCGCCGGTACCCATCTCACATTTCAGCCATGTGGATGCCGTCCAACGCGTCGTCCCGTTTGGCGGTTTCAATCCAGCCGCCTCCCAGTACACGTGTGCCGTGATAGACGACCGCAGCCTGGCCTGGAGCGACGGCATCGACCGCCGAGTCGAATCGGACGTTGAATCGATCGGGATTTCGCGGATCGACGTGCACAACGGCCGGTTCGGGAAGACCGTTGTAACGGATCTGGACCGCCAATTCGCTTGCCTTTGATTCGCCGTCGGCCGCAAGATGATTCGGTTGGCGGATCGCATCGATCGCAGCCGGGTCCACCAGCCAGTTTGCATCGGTTGCCGTAAGCACATTGCGGGCAAGAGCTTCTTTTTTACCAAGCACGACTTGATTCGAATCGGGATCGATTCGAATCACAAAGTAGGGCGATCCCAGCGCGATTCCCAGCCCCTTGCGTTGGCCGACGGTAAACGCTTCATAGCCTTGGTGCTTGCCCACGACCGTTCCATCGGTCGTCACAAAATCGCCTGCCGTTGTCCCGACCCGATCGGGCCGGCGGGCTTTGACGAAATCACTGTGGTGACCCTGGGTGACGAAGCAAATTTCTTGGCTGTCGCGCTTTCCTGCGACACCTAGCTGAAGCGACTCGGCAATCCGCCGGATCTCGGTTTTTTCGTAATCACCGACCGGCAACATCATTCGCCCCAAACGATCACCGCGAATACCAAACAGGGCGTATGACTGGTCTTTATGGCCATCCAAACCACGGTGAAGCTCACCGCTGATCATCCTTGCATAGTGTCCCGTCGCAACAAAATCGGCTTCAACACCATCGGCATAGTCGAACAGCCGACCGAATTTGATCCAGTGGTTGCACTTCACACATGGATTCGGTGTTCGACCATTCAGATAGTCGTCGACGAAGTAGTCGACGATGCGCCGAAAATCGGCCTGCAAATCCAATGCATAGAACGGGATGCCAAACTTGGCGGCGACCCGTTTGGCATCCGCCGCGTCGCTGGCCGTGCAACAACCCTGTTTGTGATCCGCCCGACCAGCCGCCAAGCCCCCCAGGACGGGAAGTGAGTGGGACACTTCGTCGCCGGCCTGGGACGTCGCCGCGCCGCTGCCGGGCGTCACCTTGCAAGCCTCGCCTGACTCTTCGCCGTGGCGCATGAAAATCCCGATGACTTCATGTCCGGAGTCAAGCAGCAGATGCGCCGCCACACTCGAATCGACTCCCCCACTCATCGCCAGGACCACGCGTGCCATGTATAGTTCTCAACCTCCAAAAAATATCTCGGTTTCAAGTATTCGTCGTGATTGACGAAAAGGATGTGATCACTGATGGACGCAGAATTGGTTCAGCGCAGTGAAAAGATCAAAAAACGCCTCAAACTGCTCGCTGAGTCATTGAACTACTCCGGCAAGTCGGACCAAATCAAACGAATCGAAGCCAAAATGGCCGAGCAGGGGTTCTGGGATAACAACGAATCGGCCCAAAAAACGGTGGGCGAACTCAAGGCATTGAAAGTCATTGTCGGTCCGATGAACGAATTGTCCAGCAGCGTCGACGATTTGAGCGTTCTGATGGAGATGGCCGAGGAGGACGAATCGATCGCAGGTGACGTCGCAGTCGAACTTGAACGACTCGAAGGAATCCTTGACGACCTGGAACTGAAAGCATTGCTGAGCGGACCCAACGATTCGGCCGGCGCGATTCTGACGATCAACGCGCGCGACGGAGGCACCGACGCGAACGACTGGGCGGAAATGCTGCTGCGCA
>JAGQPO010000586.1 GCA_020426665.1 Planctomycetales bacterium | reverse complement strand
GGTCGATCAGCCGATTGCGGCGCTGCTGAAAGACCTGCGACAACGAAACTTGTTGGACGAAACGTTGGTGGTTTGGGCGGGTGAATTCGGCCGCACGCCCTTTGCCCAAGGAAAAGATGGGCGTGACCACAATCAATTCGGGTTTACCGTATGGATGGCCGGTGGCGGAGTTCGGCGGGGCACAACGTTCGGGGCAACAGACGAATTTGGATACAAAGCGGTCGAAAATCGCGTTGAAGTGCACGACTTGCATGCGACCATGTTGCACTTGATGGGCGTCGACCATACCCGTTCAACGTTCCGATTCGGCGGCCGGGACATGCGGCTGACGGACGTCAAGGGCCATGTCATCCACGACGTGATTGCGTGACGCAAGCGTTTTGTTCACCCTGGATTTTAGGGTGCGTTTTAGGCTACGACAGACTTCCAGTCCGTCGACAAAGGCCGGTTTCTGGCGGGTTGGAAGTCCGCCTGCACATGTACGTTCAACCCAAATTCATCGTCGCTGATCGCACCGCGATCAAAGCGCCGGATCGCGGAGCGATCAACGACTGACCCGAAACTTAAGAATTGAAGAAGCCCCAGTTATGCCAAAATCTCGTCAATCACACGACTCGGTTTGACACCGATCAGTTTTTGGTCCAACCCTTGAAATGGGAAACTGAATTTAGCAGCGTCGAATCCCAACAAGTGTAATAGCGTCGCGTGGAAGTCTCGCAATTGCACCGGGTTTTCCACGGGAGCGTACCCAACGGCATCCGTCTCACCGTACGTGATTCCGGGTTTGATTCCTCCACCGGCCATCCAGATGGTAAACGCGCCGGGATTGTGATCGCGTCCTGGGAACTTCATCTGCACCCCGCCACGATTCTCGCCCATCGAGGTTCGACCGAATTCTCCGCCCCAAACGACGAGGGTGTCTTTCAGCATATCGCGATTTTTCAGGTCGCTCAGCAGCGCGGCGATCGGTCGATCAACCTGTTCGCACTTGCGGACGAAACCGTCTTTTAGTGATTCGCTGGTATTGGAACCGTGCGTGTCCCATCCCCAGTCGTAAAGTTGGATAAATCGCACGTCGCGTTCGGCCAGTCGACGCGCAAGCAGGCAATTGTTTGCAAACGACTCTTCCCCCGGCTTAGTCCCGTAAGATTCGTGAACCTCCTTCGGTTCCTCGTTGATATTCATCGCGTCCGGCACCGCGGTTTGCATCCGGAACGCCATCTCGTATTGGGCGATTCGCGTCAAGGTCTCGGGGTCGCCAAAGGCTTCATTGGCTTGCTGATTGAGATTACCCAGCGTGTCCAAGATCGCACGCCGATTGTCTCGCGAAACGCCGTCAGGGTTCGAAATGTTTAAAACCGGATCACCTTTGGAGCGACACTGAACGCCCTGGTAGACCGACGGCAGAAACCCGCTGCTCCACAGCGCCTTGCCGACGCGAGGCAATCGGCCACCTGACAACAGCACGATGAATCCGGGCAAATCGCTGTTCTCGGTTCCCAGTCCCCACGTGGCCCATGAACCGATCGACGGGTATCCCATTCGTGATTGCCCGGTGTGAACCATCAACTGCGCCGGGCCGTGATTGAACTGGTCGGTTTGTAACGTTTTGATGAAGCAAACGTCGTCCACATGCTTTGCGAAATGTGGCATGCGATCGGAAACCCATGCACCGCAGTCGCCGTACTGTGCAAACGGAAACTGCGGCCCCAACATTTGTGGCGTGCCTTGAATGAAGGCGAATCGTTTGCCTTCGAGAAACGATTGTGGACAATCCTTACCGTCCAACTCTTTCAAATCGGGTTTGTAGTCAAAAAGCTCCAACTGGCTGGGCGCGCCGACCATATGCAAATAGATCACACGTTTGACCTTTGCAGGCAGCGGAGGTGCAACCGGACTGAGCGGATTTTGGTCGTCATGAACGGGAAGATGGTTCGTGGATGCTGCAGCAATGCCCTGCATCGACAACCACAACGCCCCCAATCCAGTCGTGCTTTCCCTCAAGAAATGTCGGCGTGTGTTCAGTTGCAACGCGGATTGTTGCAGTTCGTTATAGAGTGATCGATTGCTCATCGGACGATTCCCGTTCCTTACTTCATGACGACTTCATCTAAGTTCAAAAGCACCGCAGCGACCGCGGTGATCCCATCTGATCGGTCGTCACCACCGATCTGATCGTACAAATTCTTCAACGCCTGCAATTCCGCATCGGCCGGTTCCCGACACGTCACGATCAAGAAACCGTGGCGAATTTGTTTGACCGGATCATCATCAAATTCTTTCATTCGTGACGCAAGTGCCGTCGTACTCTCGGCAAAGGTCTGGTCGTTCAGCATCGTCAACGCTTGAATCGGTGTATTGGAACGCAGTCGACGCGGGGCGCAAAACTCGCGGGACGGAGCATCAAAGGCCGAATACATCGGATAGGGGATACTGCGTTTCATGTAAGTGTAAATCGACCGACGATATCGATCTTCGTTATCCAGACCAGCGGTTGCCCACTTGTCGCCTCCGGAGAACGGATTCCAAACACCATCGGGAATCGGCGGGTGAACAGGCGGTCCGAATTGTTTGTCGTTCAGCAAGCCGGACAGCGCCAACGCTTGGTCACGAACCATCTCCGACGACAAGCGGAATCT
The DNA here is from genome assembly GCA_020426665.1 of Planctomycetales bacterium. Lineage (GTDB taxonomy): Bacteria > Planctomycetota > Planctomycetia > Pirellulales > Pirellulaceae > Stieleria. Next base: position 6,347 of record JAGQPO010000586.1, on the reverse strand, counting down.
CGGGCCGCGCGCCAGCAATCGGTTCAACGGATCCAGTTCGTACAATTCCGCAGTAACCTTGGATGATTGCGCGTAGGTGTGTGACAAAACGATCTCACGCAACAAATCCTTCATGCTCCAGCCGAATTCGTTTTGGAATCGCAAAGCCAGATAATCCAGCAGCGCAGGGTGTGACGGAACATCACCGCTGGAACCAAAGTCCTCCTCGGTCGCGACCAGCCCGATGCCGAACAATTGAGACCAGACGCGGTTGACCGCCACGCGGGCAGTCAGCGGATTTTCCGGTGCGACCAGCCATTTGGCCAGCGCCAACCGATCCGGTTTGCCCTCTGGAAGCGGCGGCAACGACGCGGGCGTCCCGGCGGTCACCAGGTCTCCCTTTGTCAAAAACAAACCCCGCTCAAAAACGTGTTGCGGACGCTGCAAATGCTCTGGCAATTCCTGCATGATCGGAATCGAAACGGACGGAATCCCGCGGCGACGCTGACCCAGATCCGCAAGGTCCTGACGCATCGCGACGATCTCACTGTCACTCAGGAGTTGCGTGAAGCGATCGTCGTCGGTCACCGCCAGGTGCCCACGCTTTGTAACCAGCGGGAATGCACCCAACGCAGAAACACGATGTGACAGTTTCATTTGCAAACTCGCACCGGCGGGAATGTCCAGCGGCTGCTTCAGGATCAACGCGGCCTGGCGAGGTTGACTGATTCGTGTGTAAGCGGAAAAACCGCGATTGGATTTTGCGTCCAGAGTCGATTGTGGATCGAAGAACGGATCCGCCTCGTCCGAAATCAATCGTTCTATTTCAATTGGACGCGGACTGTCTTCACCATCGACGACCAGACTGACGTCGGCACCAGACAAAACGAATCCCCATTCGGAATCGCTGACCGCCTGCTCTGGATTCAAAGGCATCGCCGTGAACCGAATCGCCGTCAAAGTTGAAAGGCCATCGGGCATCGGAGCCGAGATCGTGATGTCGGTGTTTTGGCTGACCGTATCTACGGTGTGGAATTCGTCGTGGTCGCCGACCCGCTCCGTTGTCACCCGTGTTTGGTTGTTCGTCGACGCCTTCATCTGAACCATCGGCGTCCAGAATTTGTTGTCATTGAGCAGCGGATACTCGCGTCGCCAAATTTGCTCTCGCAGCGACCGTATTTTTCCGTCCAATTCGGAAGCCAGCGGGTAATCCTTGGAATCAAGCGGAGCCTCAGCGGTCGGCCAGTCTTCATTCAAATCACAGTCGGAAGTTCCGTTGAAGAACGCGGCAAAGCGATAATATTCTTCATGACGGAACGGATCGTAGGGATGGCTGTGGCATTGAACACATCCAAACGTAACGCCTTCCCACGCTTGCCATGTCGTGTTCACGCGGTCCAACACCGCAGCGATACGAAACTCTTCGTCATCCGTGCCGCCTTCTTCGTTGGTTTGCGTTACGCGGTGAGCCGCAGTGGCAACCAAATCTTCGATCGACGGGTTCGGCAACAAATCGCCGGCGATCTGCTTAATCGTAAATTCGTCGTATGGCATGTCGCGGTTCATCGCGTCAATGACCCAGTCACGATACTTCCAAACCGTTCGTCGGCCGTCTAACCCTAATCCCTTCGAATCGGCATAACGAATTTGATCCAGCCACACGCTCGCCCATCTCTCGCCGTATCCAGGTGATTGCAGCAACCGCTCAACCACATCACTGCGGGCCGCAACGGCATCCTGGCGAAACGCTGCAAGGAATGCATCACGCTCTGCAAGCGTCGGCGGTAAACCGGTCAGGTCCAATGTCACTCGACGAAGCCAGCGCTCGGGACCTGCATCCTGGGACGGCTTTAACTTTTTCGCATCCAATTTCGCCAGCACAAATTGATCCATCGGCCGGCGAACCCACGCCGAATCGGTGACCTCAGGAATTGGTCTTTCTTCCGGCGCTGTGTATGCCCAATGCCCCGTCTTCCAAATCGCCCCCTGCTCGATCCACTTGGTCAGCAACCCGATCTCGTACTGCGACAACGCCGCGCCGTGTTCCGGAGGCGGCATCCGCAAATCGGGGTCCGTTTCTTTGACGCGTTCAATCAATGACGATGCGTCCGGATCGCCGGGTTCCACAATCCAACCGTCAGGCGGCAACACCTGTTCCTTGTAAACGAATGAAATCTCGCCAGCCTGCTTCACACCGCCGTGACAGGCAACACAGTGCGCATTGAACAAGGGCCGAATATGTTCGTTGAAATCGATCGTCGCGGGTAACGGTTCGTCCCCCGATTTGGTCTCTATTCCCGATTCGTCGGCACGTGCTGTGAACGGATTTCCGAACAGCAGCAAGCAAATCGCCAAAGCAACAAAACCGGCTGTTCGATTCACCATGTAAAACTTCGAAAGAGGATTCTTCATCGTTGGCGGGAGGTGGGGGAGGAATCGCGGGGCTCGTCCCCTATCTTAGCCCTTCGCACAGGCATTCATACCGCGATTGCACAGTCAACCGGCCAGTTTCGCGGTCGGACCAGACCGGAAACCGAGCCGTCTGAATTTCGTCACTTTGTCAGAACAAGCTTTCCCTGACGCGTGCTTTGCAGCCGGTAGAGTTTGCCGTGATACTCGATCCAGACCTCGTCCCCACAGTGCGCGAGTTGCGAGAAAGGGACGATTTTTCGGTTCAAGCTCGCGCCAAAGCCTGAAGCAGGACTCTGGTGGTCGACGGTTTGGCGACCGGATGGCGGGTTATCGCTCGACATAAAGCGTTGTTTTTAAGCAGTTTGCGGACGTCCTGGCATTTATCGCACCCATTGTTGCGTAAAACTGACATCCTGACAATCCTTAATGCGACTGATTCGCAATAGCGAATCCCGGCGAAGGGGTTTTGATGAGCGGGGAAACATTGAATTTCTCTGAAACTGAGAGCCTGAACCGCCCCCCATTTGCCGCTGCCTGCAATCACAACCCGAACGCGTGAGCGAGGGACTGCCAACGATTCATTCTGAGTCCACACATTTAGGCATTTTGTATTTGCGGAGTCCTGCCCCCCCGTTTTTAAGCAGAGAAAACCGGTCGTGACTGGTCCACCGCTCACGCGTTCGGGTTATGAAAATCGTCACCATCAGTCGCGTCAGAACCTCCTCTGGGCGGTTGCGTCAACCGATGTTCGCCAAGTCAACGGCCACGCACAAATTTCCGCTGACTGCCGCCTTCGAGTATCTTCATGTTCCCGCGTCTTCCCATTGCCGCCCCGTTTTCCAAAATCGGACATCATGATGATCGAATTGACTGCCGTGATCTCGCCCCAAAGACACCGTGGACCTTGCGCTCGATTGAGACGCCCCAGCCACATCATGACCGGATTGATCATCATGATGGTTTGTTTGATGCAATCCGTGATGACGTCATCAACTCTTGTTGCTCAACAACAATCCGGTTCCGTCTCCCACGGATTCCTGGCTTGCGGCAACCAAACTTACATCGTCGACTCCGATGGCAAGAAAGTTTGGACCTATCCACACGCAACTCGGGACGGCTACGTGCTTGAAAACGGAAATGTTGTCTTGACGTTGAATAAGGGCAAGCGATTTGACGGCGGCGCCGTGATCGAAATCGCAAGTGATTCCACCGAGACGTTGATCTGGAAAGGAACGCAATCCGAAGTCAACAGCGCACAACCGACTTCGTCGGGAACGTTCGTGATCACCGAAGCCGGGCCGAACCCGAGGCTGATCGAAGTTGATCGATCGGGAAAGGTGTTGACCGAATTTGCGTTGGCGTGTCAAAAAAAGAACCATCACATGCAAACTCGGATGGCACGCAAGCTGGCCGATGGGTCTTTCTTAGCCCCGCATCTTTTGGACTTTGCTGTTTTCCATTACGACGACAAGGGCGTGATCGTCGGCAAATTGGATACGACGGTTCCCGACGACACCGAGCACGCGATTCACACGTGGCCGTTCACTGCGATTCGTCACGCCGATGGCGAAACATTGGTTTGTTGTACGCATGGCAATCGCGTCGTCAATTTTGACGCCGACGGAAAAATCAACTGGCAATTGAACAACGAAGACCTGCCCGGGCCGTGGTTGCAAGATCCATGCGGCAGCCAAGTCTTGCCCAACGGAAACTTTGTCATCACCAGTTATGCCGCCGGGCGAGCGGATCCCAACGCTCCCAAAATGTTCGAAGTCACGCGTGACAAGAAAGTCGTCTGGACGTACACCGATGGTCAAACATTCGGCATACACCATTTTCAAATCCTGGACACTGACGGCAACAAACTTACTGAGCCGCCGTTAAAGTAATATTGCTGATTGCATTACCGGCTTGCACAAGACGAAACTCCAACGGACCGATTGCCACAATGAATCGATACATCCAAGTCATTTTACTTTTTACGATTGCAATTGTTTCAAGCCCTTCCTTTGCCGACGGCCCAGGCGACCAAAAGCTGACGGAATTGTTGGGACGCGAAGCGGTTGTGATTCCCTTGTGGCCTGGTGATGGGACCCGCGATGACGATCCGGGCGCCGATTTGAAGGAAGAACTTTTGGAGAGGGCCGATGACTTGGTTCGCATCACGAATGTCACGCGTCCGACGCTGCATGTGTGGCGACCTGAGAAGCCCGACGGGCGAGCCGTTGTTATTTTCCCGGGTGGTGCTTACAACATTTTGGCGGCCCAGCACGAAGGGACGGAGATCGCACAGTGGTTAAACGAACAAGGGATCACTGCGTTCATTGCCAAGTACCGTGTCCCGCGGCGAAAGGGATTGGACAAACACGCGGTCGCATTGCAGGACGCCCAACGCGCGATTCGAATCGTGCGTGCACGTGCGACCGAGTTTGGCATCGATCCGAAACAGATTGGTGTCCTCGGGTTTTCCGCCGGTGGAAACCTGGCCGCCCTGACCGTGCATCAGTCGTCGGCAAAGACGTATGAACCGATCGACGACATTGACGCCGTCAGCGCGGCACCAAATTTCGCAGTCCTGATTTACCCCGCCTATTTGGTGGCCGACGGAGACAATTCGAAACTCGATCCGTTGGTCGCGCCGCTGAAGTCGCGTGACGAGTACCCGTCGATCTTCATGGCTGTTGCTTCGGATGACCGATTCGCGGTTGACTCGTTACAATATGTATTACAACTTCAACAACAAAAGGTACCGGCCGAACTACACGTGTACGTCAGCGGTGGACACGGCAAAGGTCTTCGCGAAACCGGTGGCCCGTTCGCCCAGTGGACCCACCCATGCTCTCGTTGGCTAGCCGATTTGAAGCAGAGCACGACGGAGTCTTCGAAGAAGTGATGAATATCAGATTGATTCTCACCGTCGCGCGCCGCTTTATTTTCAACGCGATTGTTTTTTTGGCGATCAGTTCAAACCTGCATTCCGCGGAGCCGACTTCGACGCCGCAGTCCGACGATTCAGGGAAGATAGATTTTTCAGCCGACGTTCGACCGATTCTTTCAGACGCCTGTTACCACTGTCACGGACCGGATTCGGCGGCGCGCGAAGGGGATTTGCGTTTGGATGATCGAGATTCGGTGATCCAATCCGACGTATTGAAATCTGGTGAGATGTTGGATCGATTGACCAACTCCGACCCGGACGTTCGCATGCCGCCCCCCGGTGCCAAACGAGTTTTAAACGCCGACGACCGCATGAAGTTGGTTCGTTGGATCAATCAGGGCGCCGATTGGCCAAAAGACGATCGACACTGGGCCTTCATTCCACCGGTCCGTCCGGCGTTGCCTGCCAACGGAAGTAATCGTCCAGACCAAGAATCGTGGGGGCAACACCCGATCGACCAATTCGTAGTGTCGCGAATGCGAGACGCGGGCATGCAACCATCGCCGGAGGCCGATCGCGATACCTTGCTTCGACGCGTCACCTATGACCTGACTGGATTGCCGCCAACGCTCGACGAGATCGATTCGTTCTTGAACGATGAATCGGAAGACGCCTACGAGCGAGTCGTCGACCGGCTTTTGGAATCGCCACGCTTCGGTGAACACATGGCGGTTGACTGGTTGGAAGGATCTCGTTTCGCCGATACCGACGGTTACCAGAATGACCGCCTGAGATACATGTGGGTATGGCGTGATTGGTTGATCAACGCGTTGAACGACAACATGCCTTTCGACGAATTTGTCGTTCAACAGATGGCCGGCGACTTGTTGCCCAATCGAAATTTTATGACCCAGGTTGCGACGGGATTCAATCGAAACCACCGCATCAATTCCGAAGGCGGTTCGATTCCCGACGAATGGATCGTCGAATACGTTGCCGATCGTGTGGAAACCACTGGTACGTTGTTTCTTGGGCTGACGTTAACCTGTTCGCGCTGCCATGATCACAAGTACGATCC
>JAGQPO010000585.1 GCA_020426665.1 Planctomycetales bacterium | reverse complement strand
CTGATCGCTCCGCGATCAAAGCGCCGGATCGCGGAGCGATCAACGACTCACGCCAAGTCTTTATCGGGATGATGCTCTAGCCCTCCGCTGACACCAACACCCATAACCGGGAATCCGCCAATGAATCAGCGACTAAGATCGCGCCCGTGAAATCTTGTTGGCGAGTGTGTTCGTTTGGAATTGCGACCACTTTGGCACCCGCCGCAACACCGGCGGCGCAACCGTTTCCGCTGTCCTCCAAAACAAGCAGCGAACTGGAGGGAACATCAAACTGCCGGGCGGCTTTCAAGTACATTTCAGGATGTGGTTTTCCGTTGCTGACATCGTCACCGGTCAACACAAACGTTAACGACCCTCGCCATTCCAATTCGGCGAAGATGATGTCGACCCATTTCCGTCGACTGCTGGTCGTCAAAGCGAACCGCACGCCCGAAGTTTGGAGATGTTGGATCCATTCATCCAGTCCAGGCATCGGACGTAATAGTCTCGGCAGCAGGTTCCCGTACAACTCATCCGATTCGGACAACAACTGTTCCGGAGAGACATCGAGTTCGTGAAAATCGATCATTTCTTGAACGGCGGCTACTCCGATCCGCCCCATCATTCGAGCTTGAAGGGCGGCGCTATAGCGGTGACCGCGACGCTGAAGAATTGTGTCACCGACCTGCCAGTAAATCGGTTCGGTGTCAAACAGCAATCCGTCCATGTCCAACGCCACGGCGCCGAAACGTTGCTTCAGATCGCTTTCATCTGCCTGACGGATCGGTTCCAATGGTTGACGTGGCAACGACGCCATTTTTATTCCTTTTCGCTGAAACGTGGTTCGAGTGTCCGAATCGGTTGATCGAATTCTTACCACCTGGTCCATCGACGGAACAGGCCCGCTAACCCGAGGGATCACCGAAGCGAGCACTTCCGGGTGGCTCGACCCTGATGCTGCGCATTGGTCAATTGAAGCGTTCTTGCCAATTGAGACTCAGACGCTTGTGGAGTACCTGGTGCATCGTGGTACGAATCGATCTGAATTGGATGCAAACCAAATGCAGAGATTCGAACATGCCGTGACCGCGATTTCTGAGTTGGTCGCCACGAAAACCTCTCAATACCAGGCCCAGTTTTCGGATGCCTATCACGCGGTTGACCCGGACAGTGATTGCAAAACCCCGATCGATCTGCAATGCGAAACAATCGCAGACAAGTCCGAACAATTGATGTCACTGTGTGACGATATTCTGGTTGATGCCGGCTACAAAAAGCTAACGCAAGATGACATCGAAAAATGCGTGGGCGTCGCCAGTCACTGGGGGGTTCCCATGACCGCGAACTTTGGTTTGTTCCGACAGCTAGCGGTCTATGCCAGGGGCGATGTCATTGGCCGCAGGTGCAAGCGACGGATTCGCAATCTTTACCGAATGGAAATGGTCGATGTCGCAATCTACCAACGACTTGTCGTACTGTTTCAATTGTCCGAGGATCATGAGCACGGCGAGATGTTGTCGGCCGGTCAGTTCCACTTGCGAATTTTTAAAAACATCCCAAAGCAAGACGTTGACATGTTGTTACCCGGCACGCAAGTCCGACTCAGCAAACTGGACCGCGTCAAAGTAATTGCGCCCAGTTTAGGCGGGTGGCTCCTGTCGTTGCAAAAAATCTCGCGGTTCGTCTTGGTCACACTGGCGCTTGCCGCATACTACAGCACGGCGCTGGTCATCGGCTTGGTCCTGGCGGCAATCGGTTATTGCGTGAAAAGTTTCTTCAGCTATTTCCAAACGAAGAACCGCTACCTTCTCGATTTGACACGCAACTTGTATTTTCAAAAACTGGACACGAATGCCGGCGCCGCGTTTCAAATCATCCAACAGGCCGGACGTCAATCGACCGACGAAGCAGTCCTGGCGTTCTATGCATTGGCGACCGAATCCGAGCCGATCAGCCGGCGCCGATTACGACGCAAGTGCGAGCGTCTGATCCGAGAAGCAATCGACGTCGAGATTGATTTTAGAGTCGATCGGGCGCTCAATCGGTTGTTGGAACTTGGCCTTGTCCGGATGCCTGCGGACGACAAGGTGCAGCTGGCCGATCCAGGTGAAGCGTCCTGAGGCGACGGTACCTCGGGCAGCTTCTCTTTGCAATTCCATGTTGTGTTTAGCCTCTGATTGCGATGCAAGAAAGTGGCATCTGTCGATTCACCTGTTTAGAGGGTGGTAAATAGGATCCCGGACGCCAATTCGGAACAATTCCCGCATGACGCAGACTACTTACCAGTTCGACTTCCCGCTCAAACCGGCGCTTGCTATCGGCTCCTGCGAAGCATTCGGCAATCATCACCTTCACGACGACCACGCGTTTGGTACTTAACTGAATCGCCCGATACACGATTCCCTGTCCACCACGATAGATTTCATTCAGAAAACGATAGCCCGCCAGCTCCTCCGCCATCAGCGGCGCGTGACTTGAGTGCGACTCAATCTTCGGAAGCAGCGGTGTGGATTCCAGCTCGTCCTCCGCTTCATCAAACACAGCCAGCAGCGTCAGGACTTCACCCGCCAGACTTGCGTCTTGATTGCACGCCCGATCTACGAAGGCTGCCCTCTCGTTCTCCGGAAGCTTCAGTGCCTCCTGGAAAACGGTTTGGATCTGGAACCACGTTTCGGGCGATGGCTTGGCGATTTCAATTCTCCTTACATTTTCGGCTTGGCGGACGAATGTTTTATTTCGTGGAATGTTTCTGATCAAAGCGAACTTCAAAAACGCTAAAGCCGGCGCGAATCATATCGCCGTTTGATACGTTTGCTTGTTCGATTCGCCGACCGTTTAAAAATGTACCGTTCGTGCTTGCCAAATCTTTGATAACGAAACCTGTTGCATCGCAAATGAGCGAAAAGTGCATTCTGGACAACCGATCGCCGGTAACGACCATGACGATTGCCTTGTTTTTCGGGTGAGTCGATTTCGTTCGGTAGACGCCATTGCTGTTCCGTCGCCCACTTCAATGAGCAATGCAAGATTCGGTGGACGATCGGCTCACGGGAATTGAATTTTTTTCTTCGTCCAGCCGGTTTCGGCTCGGTTATGCTCGAAACCATTCGTGCAATCCGCTGGGGACCCATACCCCCGATCAGGTCAAAAATTCACAAAAAGGTCGGTCGTGACTGACTCCGCTCGCCAATCGATTACCTACATCTTGTCGGATGTCCAAGAAGACGCTGCCGTTGCCGATAAACTGTTGCCACTTGTTTAAGAAGAACTAAAACGATTGGCTGCAGGCCAAATGGCCCACGAAAAA
>JAGQPO010000584.1 GCA_020426665.1 Planctomycetales bacterium | reverse complement strand
TTGGTAATGAACGGATCGGCCTGATGGCACTCCACGCACTGGACTCTTCCCGGGGTAACGAATGCACGATTAAACTCATCCGGATCGTCAATCCAGGGCATGACGCCTCGCATTCGCCAGGTCTTCTCATCGAGACTGATCCAGGGACGGAGATTGCTCCCGTTGCTTTCGAAGAACGCGGTAGCCCCCGTCTTCTTGTTGTACCCAATCATTTGCACCGAACCATCGATCTTCTCGAAGTCGACTGTCGAGTTTCGACCGAAACTTATCCAGATTACATCGGGCATTGACTTTCCCTCGGCCGTGCGACCCACATGGCGCTGTAACGTGGAGCCTGAAACGGTGGCCTTGCCCAGGTAGGTGCGGTTATCGCACGCCGTGCCCAGATTCCCATATGCACGCTTGCCATTGACGAACAGCGGAATCTCAACAGCCTTGTTCAAGTCAACTCGCGGTGGAACTCCAAGCTGAGGTTCGATTAGTTTGGCGTATTCATAAGCGGTCGCGGGAAAGTTGTGTCCACTGTCATCACGCCCCCTTTTCTCTGCCCCTTTTCCGACAAGCTTCAACCACTCAATCACTTCCGCTTTGGTGGCCTTGCCTTGCTCGACTTTCCTGCGGATGTCAGCATTCGATTCAAGTGCCTCCTCGTAGACGCGATCCCAATCGATTATGTCTGAAACGGAATTCGCAGGTGACTGCTTTGAGGACTCGCCTTTTTGCTGCGCGTACAATTTGGCTTGGAGACATGAAGCCGCGGTCAGGAACACCACGAAGACGGCTATGATTGAGCTTATCCTATTCATTCGAGCTCGCGTCTCCATCTCTCATGGTGCAGCGATTGGGTGTCACTTTTCATTCCGCTCATCCGACTCGATCACACCATCTCGCAATCGAATAACGCGTTTGGCCCGCGCGGCAACCTCATCTTCGTGGGTGATCATCACGATGGTCTTTCCGCTAGCGTTCAGTGATTCAAATAGCTCGAGCACTTCGTCGGTCGTCTTGGAGTCGAGATTACCTGTGGCTTCGTCGGCAAGGATAAAGTAGGGGTCGTTCACTAAGCTGCGCGCGATTGCAACACGCTGCTGTTGACCTCCGGATAGTTCCGTGGGACGGTGATAGATTCGTGAGCCGAGCCCCACCAACTCGGCCAGTTCGCGACACTTCGCATTTGCGTCTTTGCCGATCAAGCCCTGGTATTGCAACGGAACCTTGATGTTTTCCAGGACGTTGAGTTGCTGCAGAAGATTGTAAGACTGGAATACAAAACCAATTCGTCTGCCACGTATTCGAGAGAGCTGGTAGTCGTTTATCTTTGCGACGTCATCGCCCGCAAGCAGATAGCTGCCGCTTGTTGGCCGGTCGAGACAACCCAGAACATTAAGCAGCGTACTCTTGCCGGAACCTGACGGCCCCATGATGGCGATGTACTCGCCAACAAGCACGTCAAACGTCACCCCACGCAGTGCGTGAACCGTTTCTCCCTTCATGAAATACGTTCTGCGCAAGTCCTGAACGCGGAAAGCAAATTGCTCCGCTTTAGGCTGATCGGATTGTTGCGCGCGAATCATAGGAGGCGGTTTTCCAAACGCACACTCGGGGGTTGTGACTGATTTGAGGAAGGAGGCCGGATGCCGCCACTCGTACCTTGTTTGGAGAAACCAGGCTGAACTAAACGGCACCCGACCGTGTGCAATAGGAGTAACCGCTCAATCAAACGCATCGTGGACATCAAAACTCGAGAACTTCTCCAAGTGAGTTTCTATTCGTGTCGTAACGCTTCGATCGGATCCAGATAGGCTGCTTTTCGAGCTGGATAGACACCGAACAGGACTCCAACCCCAAGCGAAATGCCCAAGGACAGTAGGACTGACCAAAGCGCGATCCTAGGTTCCAATTCATGAACGATGGGAGGCAGTGAGTCTGGCGAAAAAGTTGTCACCATCTTCTTGGCGAAGCGAAAGATCGGCCCCACTGAGAGACCGAAGAGGACACCGGCCAATCCGCCACTGGCCGTCAATACCACGGTTTCAATCAGGAACTGCCCGATGATATCGCTGCGTGTTGCCCCAAGTGCCCTGCGAACACCAATTTCACGCGTTCGCTCCGTGACCGTCGCCAGCATGATGTTCATGATTCCAATTCCACCTACCAGCAGTGAGATCCCGGCAATCACAACTAGCAAGACATTAAACATCGTTCGAGTACGTTCTGCTTGACGCAATAACTCGCGAGGAACCACCACTGCATAATCTTCTTTTTCGTGATACTTCTTGAGCAGTGTTTCAATAATCTGGGCGGTCTCATCAACGTCTTCGATGTCTTCTACCTCAACGGTAATCTGACTCAGCTCGACGTCTTCACCAACAAAGTTCCAGCCTTGCCCTCCGCCAACCCGCTTCATAACGAGGTCACCGACTCGCTGTCGCAGCGTCTTGATCGGAATGTAAGCGTCTAAGTTGTAGTCGCGGGAATCGAGGCTCCCGCCAATCGCGGCCGAGGCGGTGCGATCTTTGGTTTGCCCGATGACGGTGTAGAACTCGCTTCCGACCCAAATTGTCCGCCCAATCGGGTTTTCATATGGGAACAGACGCTTGGCGGTATCGTTAGCTAAAACGATAACCTTTTCCCCGCGGTCTCGCGTCGAAAGCCAACGTCCGCGTGCAATCTCAAGCCGGTTCAGCTCCAGGTAGTCTTCCGTGCAGCCAACCAGTTTCGTATCCGCGGTACGATCGTCGAGTCGAAGTTCGAACTTAAGTTCACGCATCGGGATTGCCCGACTAATGTTCGGAATGTTCTCGACGATTCTTCGAAAGTCGGCTCGTAACAGTCCGTAGGCTTTAACTCTGCTGTTTGCTTCTTCGTCGCTACCGGCATTCGGTTCCTTGGTGCGGACGATGACGTTTCTCGCGCCCAGTTCCAAGATCTGTTGCTGCGCCCGATAGCTGACGCCTTCTCCCATCGCGACCAACCAGATCACGGTTGACGTTCCAATGAAGATACCGAGCGCGGCCAGCCCCGCTCGCATTTTTTGGACGAGCAGGCTCTTGATTCCGAGGTCCACGATTTGAAAGAACTGTGCGATCACGACTTAGTCGCCTCAGTCGTCGCACCCTCTTGTTCGCTCTTGTTTGACCCGTCCACTTCTGGATCGTCGGAAGTTGGCTGCTCGAATGCACTCGGATTTAGAAGAACTTCATCGCCTTCGCTCAATCCATCAGCAACAATGCTGAATACATTGTTGCTGTCTCCGAGCGTGATTTCCCGGCGTACCGCCTCCTCGGAGTCTTTGACCCAACAAAACGTTCCGTTTTCTGATTCAACGACGGCTGCGACAGGGATCAGCAACACATCTTCGTATTCTGCGACCTTGATCTCTACTTCGGCGCTCATGCCTGGACGCAAGCCCTCGCCTGGTGGAAGAGACACATAGGTGTCGTAGCGGACTTGGTTTCCGGTCCACCAACCGGCGGGTTTGGCGATGGAAGCGACCTCGGAGACGCTGCCATCGAGAGTTCCCTCCGTCAGCGTCACTCTTGTCTCCTGTCCGATCTTCAAGCGTTTCACAAGCGACTCGTGGACACCGAGTTTCACTCGCATCTTCTCCAGGTCAGGCATCAGCAAGAGTACTTGGTCCTTGTAAACATTCGTCCCCTCGGCGATCGGTGCGGTTTCCCACTGTGCGGCGTTCGGGTGGATGACCAATCCATCGCGGTCCGCTCGCAGGATACAGTACTGAAGCTCCTCAACGGCGCGGTCTCGTCGAGAGGTATCCGCCATCGCCCGTTCCACATTTGCCTCGTGGGTCGCGGCGATCGATGAAAGATCGCCCTTGAGCGTTTGCAGTTGCTCTTTGTAGGTGAAGTCTTCAAGCACCTTGAGCTGAGTCTCCTTCAGCTCAAGTGCTAGCGCCGCTTGTTCGACCGCGAATTGCCGTTCTTCAATCTCCAGCTCGCTAACGAATCCACTGCTGGCCATCATCTTCGAATGCTTGAGGCGATCCCGAGCGCTCTGCAACGCGGACTTAGAAACCGCGATGTCCTTTTTCATGGACATCACTTCGGTGCGGAACCGTCCGTGGTCGTACTCTTCGACGGCTAGCTTTGCTCTGGCCAATCTTGCAGCGGAGGAATCTGCACCGGATTGAGACCAGTTTGCATACTTCGTGCGCTCGTCGACCTGCTCTTGGATGAACAATGAATCAAGTCGAACAAGTTCATCGCCCTTCTTGACGTAGCTGCCACTCTCGACAATCCAGAGGACTGCGTTGCGGCCTCGTACCTTCGACTTGATCTCGTAGTTTTCTTCGCTTTCGAGAATCCCTTGCTCTTCAATGGTCACGACTAAATTGCCACGTGAAATACGGTGGGTCATCCCAGCAAGTATCTCACTTTCTGTAAACAAGTAGCCAGCTGCGCGAGAGATTGCTAAAGCAAGCAACATGAAAACCGCGAACGCAATGAGCAGCTTGATACTAACACGCAGCGAAGGCGAGTATTGACGCGGGTTTACCGCTGCAAGGCCAGTCAGTCGTTCGCGCTTCGTGTTAGCACTTCCCACTACAGATCCTCAAACCCAAATTCTTGCTCTCGGGATCCACGCAGTGAAGCGGCGGCTTCCTGCTGGGCTCCAGGGACATTGGCTAACGGATCGAGAATGACTTGCTCTCCCTCGTTCAACCCGCTTTCAACCAAGATGAACATGCTGCTGCTGTCTCCGAGTTCTACGACGCGGCGTTCTGCCCCGGATCTGGTTTTCACCCAACAGATGAACTCGCCTTGAATCTCGAGACACGCGCTCGTCGGAGTGGTCAAAACATCTTGATGACGGGCAAGCACAATTTCTACTTCGGCGCTCATGCCAGGTCGTAGGCCTTCCGCCGTGGGAGGTAGAGAAACGATTGTGTCGTACTTGACGACATTGCCAGTCCACCAACCGGCGGGCTTCGCGACTTCGGCAACATACGTCACTTCCCCCGAGAGGACTTCACGATTCAACGTAATGTTCGATTCCATGCCGGACTCTAAACGGTCAATAATGGACTCATGAATTCCAACCTTGACCTGCATCTGCGTTAGGTCGGGCATTAAGAGCAGGGTCTGATCCTTGTTGACCGTACCTCCCTCTTCAATTTTCGGGGCGTTCTCCCACTCCTCGCCATCGGGATAGATCACGAGCCCATCGCGCTGGGCAACAATCGTGCAAAGCCCAAGCTCCTCTTGTGCCCGCTCCAGCCGTTTCTTGTCCGCCAGAGCTCGCTCGACATCAGCTTCCCAGGTAGCCTCGGCAGCTTTCAGTGCCCCGGTCAATCGCACAAGTTCCTCTTGCTTGGTAAAGTTCTTGAGAACGTCGATTTGCGTTTCAGTCAATTGCAGCGTCAACTGGGCCTGCGAGAGCGCATACTCCTTCTCTTCTAGCTCCAAATCACTGGCGTATTCGCTCTTCGCGAGCATTTGCGAATGCTTCAATCGATTCTTCGCATTGAGTACCAGCGATTCAGCAACCGCCAAGTTTTTCTGCAATGTTGAGAGTTCGGTCACAAAGCGGCCTTGCTCGTATTCCGAAATTGCCAGCTTGGCTCGTTCTACATCTGCCGCCGATCTCGCGACTTGCGATTCTGCTAAGTGATAGAACTTGGTGCGTTCACTGATCTCCTCTTCGATCGCTAGGGTCTCAAGACGGATTAACTCATCGCCTGCCTTTACGTCCGTTCCGCTATCGATCACAAAAGTAATCGTATTGCTACCTCGGACACGACACTTCACTTCCGTGTTGTTCGCACTTTCGAGTGTCCCTTGTTCCGTGACGGACACAATCAACTCGCCTCGGCTGATCGTGTGCGTTGGAGCAGAATCGAGCAAACTGTCGATTGAATCATTGGGCACAACACTCACCCAAGCTATCCCGGCAGCAGCTAGAATCGCGGTCGCAAGAATGGTCAACTTCATCATGGCTGCGCCGTCTTTTCCGGCGACTCCGCTTCTGAATCGGAGGTCGCCTGCGTCAATGTCATCAGGGCATCTTCCTCCGCCTCTTCAAGGAGTGCAGTCGGATTCAGAATCACTTCCTCACCTTCTTTCAGCCCAGCTAAAACCTCGATGAAGACGTCGTTACTATCGCCGAGCTCAATCAGCCTCTTTTCCGGTTCGACTTCTCCCTGGACCCAGCAAAAGATACCGTCCTCGGTTTCGACCACGGCTGCGACGGGAATCAGGAGAACATCGGGATGGACAGCGAGAATCACTTCCACTTCGGCGCTCATGCCTGGCTTCAGGCCTTTGTCAGATGGCAACTCAATCACGGTGTCGTACTTCACGACGTTTCCAGTCCACCATCCCGCAGGACGCGTCACCGAAGCTACTTCTGAGACGGTCGCCTCAAGCGTTCGATCGGGCAAAGTGACGATCGCTTTCAGCCCTGGCTCTACACGGTCGATCACCGACTCGTGGATTCCCAATTTAACTTGCATCTGGGACAAGTCGGGCATCAGCAACAGAACCTGATCTTTCCTGACCGTCGCGCCTTCGGTGATATCAGGCGTGGACTTCCAAGACGCCGCTGACGGATAGATGATTAAGCCACCCTTTTCGGCGCGAATCACACAATCCTCCAGCTCTTGAGCCGCACGATCTCGTCGCTTGATCTCCATCGCCAGCCCGGCTTGGTCAGCGGCAAGTTTGGATTCACTGGCAGTTTTGTTTCCATGCAGGGTCTCGAGCTGCATTTTGCGGGTGAAGTCTTTTAACACCTTGATTTCAGTTTCTTTCACCTTGAGCTCCAACTCCGCCTGGGTCACCGTGAAGGCATTGCCTTCCACCTCGAGATCGGTGACGTAACCTTGGCGAAAGAGCGATCTGGACCGCTCATACATTTTCCGAGCAGTACGCAAGTTGCGCTTGTGTGCGGCGAGTTCTTTCTCCAACGCTTGCAATTGCGACTTAAAGCGCCCTTGCTCGTAGGCGTCAATCGCAATCTTGGCGGTCTCCACATTGGCTTCAGTCTGTGCCAAGGTGGCCTGCGCAATGAAAGTGTTCGTCTTCGTCAGGCTGTGCTGTTCTTCGATAACTTTTGTGTCGAGCCTGACCAGCTCTTGGCCTTTCTCGACGACCGTCCCCGTCGGAACGACGTAAGTTACTGTGCTAAATCCGCGGACCTTGCATTTGATTTCGGTGTTATTAGAGCTTTCGAGTGTCCCCTGCTCCGTAACGGAAACCGTCAGTGACCCCCGCTTAATCGAATGGGTTAGGTACTCTCGAGACGCACTCGAAGATCCCGGCCAAAACGCGGCCCCCGCTGCTGCTCCGATGATTGCGATGATTCCTAGCAACGCCGCGATGCGGGTAGCGCCGCGATCTCGCGGGAGTTCCTGCGCAATTGGCTCGGCATCTTTGGCAGGAAAGGTCGTTGCAGACATGGAATGGGCAGGGTCATTAATAGGAGTTCTGCATGGCAGAAACTCGATTCCAGGGGGAGGGTTGCACCGCGTCGCTCACGAACGCGATTGAGACGTCGCCGCATAAGCAACCACCATGACCTCCAAATCGTGGACTCCAAATCCGCTAATTTTCTAGAAACTCTGCTTCTGCGGCGGCTTCGACAAAGCGGTTGACTCCGGGTTCGCTTTGTGACGTCAGGTCCAGCGGCTGGATCACAACGGGCATTCTAACTGCGCCAGGCCCGCTAACTTGCGGTCGATCGTAGTCGGAACCGTCCGCTTGTTCCAACTCAAGCACCTCGACCGGGACAGGTGGTGGCAGTGTCTCCACCTCATCAGATTCAATGGCGACCGAGGGCTCAGCGAAGTCCAAGGAGTTTTCGATCCAGCGTCCTGACGGATCCAACTGCATGATACCCAGCTCGCGATAGAGGCGAAGCCGAGCCGCATAGTAATTGAGCCAGGCCGCAAGAAAACTGTTTTGTGAATTCTGCAACGAGCTTTGGGCTCCGAGCAGGTTAATCGCCGTGGTCGGGTTAATTTGGGGACGAGCGCCGGGCTGGACTGGGGGTGGTGGCGTAAGCAGCGCCAGTTGCGTTTGTTCGACCCGCCTCAAAGCGATGGAGACAGCTCGACGCTGAATCTCTAGCTGCAATCTCCGCTGCTCAAGCGTCCGCAATAGGGCTCGCAGACCCTTCTGCAAAGAGTCGCGCGACTGGATGAAATCTCGACGACTGCGTTGGTATTGAATCAGCGTCTCGCGGTAGCCATTTCGTTCCAACAGTCGTGCCAAGGGAGCATCAAACTCGACTCCCAATCGAAGGGAACTTGTCGACGCTCGGAAATCCACTGGATTGTTCCGTGCCGTTCGGACATCGCCACCACCGGTGATCGATAAGTTGGATTTGAGGGCATTGGCTGCAATCTGGATAGCACGCCAACGGTCCACCAGCGCGGCTCGTCCGTTCATGAAGTCCAGTCGATTGGCAAGAGCAATCTGAAACGCAGCTTCGGGTTCCAATTTGACCTGCTCAACCGTAATGACCTCGAGTCGCGCTTGAGCTGGAATCAAGGAGAGTCGTTCAACAAGTTGCACGAAGGACTGAACCCACGCGGTAAGGTCCACGACTGTCTTCTCTCGTCTTTCGACAGTGAAGGATTCGCGGATTCGTTCGAGTTCGATGGCGGACGCTTCGAATCCAACGTCGCCGGACTCCAGTTCCTTGAAACGCTCGTAGAGTCGCTCGCGGTCTCTTTTGAACAGCTCCTTCTCGTCGTCCCTCATCAGCAACTCTCGCTGGGGAACGATGCCATTCATTTGCTCGAGATCATCCCTGGCGATGTCGAACAACTCTTTCACTGGTTCAATAAAACCTTCTGCTGCCGCAAGCGATCGCTGGGGCTCGGATTCGAGATCGAGCAAGTAGGACTGAATGTCCACGACATCTTGTGCGATTGCTATCGTCTCGCCCAACCAGCTTTCGGTGTCCGCAATCGTCTTAGCCAGAGTCTGCTCCGTCATTTCGTCCAACAGACTATCGAGGCGTTCCGACGCTTCAGCAAAACGAGCGGAAAGATTGTCGAACTGTGGCTGCAATCGCCTGGCAGATTCAGCGATGGCATCCGGAACATTCTCATCCGTTTGAGAGGATTTCGAAGAAAGCAATTGTTCGAGGGCCGGATAATCGCCAGGCATGTTTCGAGCTTGGCGAGCGGTCGCGTCGATGACCGCCTGCAAACTCAACAAGAACTGGTCAATATCATCGAGATCACCGTCGCCCAATTCCGGGAGCAACTCTTTAAGCTCTCCGATCCTGGATTCCAGGTCCAGCAATTCGCCTGCTATTCCCAGGCGACTTTGAAGCTCGAGAATTGAATCGACGACCGGACTCGACTCGAGCGGTATTAGCTGAAACCCTTCGACAAGCTGTTCATCTACTTCGGTCGGCAAATCCGATGGAAGGCCCAGAATCTGAGTCTTGTAGTTATCGACGGCAAGCTCCAGTCCATTGGTCTGGTCGAGCAAGTTCGAGCGAGTGACTTCGATGTTCTGCCGGAATTGGTCTACTTGCACGATGTCGATCAATTCGTTGTCATAGAGCGCCTCCAAGCGGTCTCGAGTCCTTAGCTGCAGTCGAAGATTTTCTTCGGTGTTGCGTATCTGCTGAGCTTGTTGCAACAAATCTAGGTAACCGCCTACTCCGCCGAACCCTGAGAAAGACTGTAGGACAGTGCCCTGTCCGGCGCGCTGCGGCCCGTTAACGCCGAGTTCACCAATCACGATCTGAGTAAAGAATCCTTGTCGGAACTGGCTGTAAGCGCGCAGGTTGGCTAGCAACCGCCGTTCGCTTAGCGTCAATTGCTCCAATGCAATGTGTCGCCCGCCTCCCCGGAGCAATGGTTGGATAAAAGAAAAGTTGGCTAGAGAGCTGGCGAGGCTGACGTCTCCGCCGGTGAATTCGAACGCGAAGGAGTTTGCGAAGCCGACAAGCACTTCACCTGCTGTCGCCAAGCGGCGACTTGCCGAAAGGTCACTAGTGACATTCAGCCGATTGCTTTCCGGTCGCGGAAATGGACCAGCGACGACGTAGCCAGTTCCTGGAACAAACCCGATGGTCGCAGGTGCAGTGTTGCCCTGGTGTCGATAGTCGACGGCGTTTCCGCCGAAGAATTGGGTATCCAGTCGGAATCGCTCTCCCGTCACATCGAGTGATGACAGATAAAGCGTTTCGAGCGAACGTTGGTGCAGTGGCGCATGCACGTAGGCCAAGCGAACAGCAGAATCAAGGTCGAGTTTGACTCTACCGTCGTCAGCCAGTTCGGTGTATTCCGCCAAGCGCACTTGCCATTGGGGATTCTCTAACGCCGATCTCACTCCGTAGTCGCCCCAGTGCTTCCATCCGTTCATGCCATCGACGCAGTGCATGTAGCGATGCGACGCGGGATCATCCGCCGGCATTGGCGAACAATCCGGGTTGTAGGGATCGAAATACCGACTTCGCGGATCCAAATCGATTCCAAGGTCGGACTGCGCCCATCTCGGGTCACAGTTCCGTTCCGCGATGGTGCTGTACGCCTCGCGATCCGCATTCAAACGGTGCTGAGTTTGGGAGCAACCGCAGAGGGATAGCCCCGTTAGAAGGCAAGCGGTCAGGCGTGGAAGGTATCGCTTCAAATGAGGACGGCGCACAGAGAAACCTCTTCTGATCGCGCTAGTTAGAACGCGAATGCGTAAAATGATGTCTCCTGGTTTCTCCCCGGTTGTTATCGTTGATCCGATGCTGCCGACATGAGCACCTATGCCGGTCGTCGGGCGCAGGGTTCCTAACCGTTACAGCCGGAACTTGTTTGGTTGTCAAAATAGGGCACAACCAGGCAATATTGGCAGAATCCAGAGAATCATGTCCACGATTGGACGTCGTAGGTTGGTAGTTCCCTAGCGGATCAAAGATCAGCAATACGCAACCCACCGGAGAGATAGGTCGTTGGATAGTTTGAGCGAGATACCACCAAAAGCGGCCGACGAGGGGCGGCGTGATCGCATTCTGCGTTCCGCGTTCGAGTGCCGGGAAGAACTCGTGACCTATGCGAGGGTTCTGCTCGGGAATTATTCGGCGGCAGAGGATGCCGTCCAGGAAGCAATGCTCGTTGTCGTTGCAAAATACGATCAATTCGAGGAAGGAACTTCTGTCCTAGCGTGGTGCCGTTCGATCGTCCGAATCGAAGTCTTGCGAGCCAAGCAACGGCACCAGCGTGAGCGCACTCTCGCGCAGAAGGTTCTCGACGATGCGGTCGACGCCGCATTTGAAGAGTTTCAAAGCTCTCGAGCTTTCCATGAACGAGAGCTAAGGCGAGACGCTCTTGCGCAGTGCGTCGAGCAGATCTCGGATCGTAGCAAACGAGTTCTCGAGTCAAGATTCGTCGACGAACTTGGCTACCCCCAGATTGGAGAGCGACTCTCCATGTCTATCGAAGCAGTCCGAAAGGCACTGTTTCGAGTCAAGAAACAAGTCCGTGAATGCGTCGAAACTCGGTTGAGGACGGCACAATGAGCGAAAACAACAATCCGAATGAACTTGAGTGGGATGACTTGGTCCAGCGCCACCTAAACGGGGAGCTCAGCGAATCCGAAATGGAACGGCTGGCCGAACTGCTCGATGGCGACCCAAGTCTGCGGAAGGACTTCGTCGAGCGTGCGTCTTGGGAAACGGAATTGGCGGAAGTGCTCCGTACCGGAGGCGAGAACAAATCTCGCGACTTTGATTCGGCAATTGCCGGCAAGCTAGAGACTCGGCAGGGTAAGTCTATTCGGTTCTTGCGCGCGATGCTCGCTGTTGCTGCAGCCGCCATTTTGATGCTCTCAACATTGCTCTTTAATTCACAGAGCAAGTTGAAGGTTGCGGGCTCCGAAGAAGTGCCGGTGCTACCGGATTCCATCGCTCAGATCACTGGCTTAAGCGGTTCCATGATTTGGACCGGGGATCGTGGGCAGATCAGGCGCGAAGTGAAAGTCGGAACGGAGCTCGCAGGAGGGACGATCGAGGGACTGTCCCCCGACTCATGGTTTGAGTTGCGATTCAACGACGGCTCCGAGGTAACCATCTCGGGAGCGTCAATGTTGACGTTTAGCGACGATGGGCAGAAACGGCTACGGCTGCGCGAAGGTCGCATGTCTGCAGATGTTTCTCCGCAACCTGACGGCAAGCCGATGATCATTCAAACTCGCACGGCAACGCTAACGGTCTTGGGCACGAGTTTCGACGTGGAGGCGGATCTGCCAGCGACTTCCGTCAGTGTTCGAGAGGGCACCGTGCGCGTGGCACGAGCGAGTGATGGCAAGGAGATCGATGTACCCGCCAACCACCGAGTGATTGCCGCAGCCGACCAGGAATTAGAACGCAGGCAGATAACAGGTGTCGTCCACCAGTGGAAAAGTCGCATCGATCAAGGGCCCGACGAAACCTTCGGCAAGTGGCTGGCTGCTACTGACACAGATCCTCCCTTACTGAGAGCCGTAGCCTACAACCCGAAGGAAGCTCCTCACGTAGTCCTTTACTTGCTAGGTCTTGGAGTCCGCAACGATGAAGCCACTCCGGTGCAATTGAATTCCGATTCGCACTTTGAGATTCATGGAAAGATGGAAGTTGAGACTGACATCTACTTCGGGATTGAAGTCGCCTACGGGACGGGAGACTACGCCGGAAAATTTCGGGCCAAGTGCACCGTCGAGCAGGACGCTTCAGGCAACTTTGTCGCCAGCGCCGATCTTCCCGACTTCGAGCTAGACCCTTCCGTTGCCGCATTCAAAGACAAACTGGCGCCGTCGCCCGAAGGCCTGTTTGTCAACGGAGTTTGGAGCTTCACACATTCCGAGACACCATCGGGACTGCGGATCAGCTCGGTTGAGTTGACTGCAGGAATCCACGAATGAATCAATCTCAGAGGTAAGGTGTATGCAGATTCTTTGGGGGGCACTCATGTTCGCCATCGGCATATTTATGCTGGTATGCGGAACCTTGAAGACGGAGTTCATCCTCTATCGCCTGCTCGTGGCGAGATCACGTATGGCGTTGGGTGAAGGAGATGCCGTCCATCGATTCTATCAACTAGTCGGTATCATTCT
>JAGQPO010000583.1 GCA_020426665.1 Planctomycetales bacterium | reverse complement strand
GACCGGCCGATCGATCGAGAGCATGGCGCAGCGGATTGTTTTTGCGATCGCCCCGCAAATCTTCCAGCAGCTCAAACGCGTCTCGGTACCGATCCGATGGATTGTCGGCAAGACAACGCATGACGATCGATTGAAGCCCCGAAGAAACACGCACATTCAACTGCCGCAGTTGCCGCGGTGGTTGACGCCGTTCCTCAATCAACGCGTCCAAATCAAAAGAGCTGTTGTTCGGGGGAGACGAAAACGGTAATCGTCCCGTCAATAACTCGTACAAGATCACGCCGATAGAAAACACATCATCTTCGGCCTTAGACGCACCGCCGGAGCGGAGCGATTCGAGTTGTTGCGGCGACATGTAAGGGAGTGTTCCGCCGACAACGCGAACATCAGCATCCTCCACGGATTCCGCCAAATTAAAGTCCAGAACGACGGGGCTGCCCTCGTCGGTGATCAGCACGTTGGCGGGTTTCAGGTCTCGGTGGATGATCCCGCGGCGATGCGCGTGGGCGACACCTTCGACTGCACCAATGACCAATTCCAACAAGGCGTCGACGTAACCCAGCGACGACAGTCGCTGCAGTCCCACGGATGAATCAACCGACTCGTTAACCGGTTGGTCTGGCAAACCGCATTGACGTGTCTTGTCAGACGATTCAGGTGCTGATGAGTCGTGGGCAGACACACCGGCATTGGAAACCAATTCAATGGTCGATTGGCGTCGGTTTCGGACGGTGGACACGAGTTCCTGGGCAGGTCCGTTTAGTGACGTCCAACGTTCACTCACTGCCGACACGTCCGCAAGTGTTGTCGCACCAAGGAACGGCATGCAAATCCCGGACAAATTTCCCTGACGATGCACCGAGTAAATCGGAATGATGTGTGAGTGTTGCAACCGGGCGAGTTTGTCCGATTCTTCGGCCTCCATCGGTGTGATTTTTAAAACAACAAATCGTTGGGCCAGCTCGTGTTGCCGGGCCAGGAACACACGGGAGTACGCACCCCTGCCAAGTTCCGCGACAAGCTCGTATCCGGCATAGGTTCCGCCAACACTCGGGTAGTCGACAGAATCCGACGCCAACGGACGCGGACGATATTGCGAGGATGGACGGTCACTGACAAGTCCACCGCCGACGTTGCCACTTGTGGCATCTTCACCAAGCGGCAATGGCATCCACTGACTGGCATCAATGCCGTACGCTTTTCCCATCGCATCCGGATCGACATCCTCGTTAAATCTGCGTCGCAATCGATACTCTTCGTACGCGACCTGCGCGCGGCAGTACTGATCCACGAACACGTCCGGGAATTCGTCGATATAGATCGCGGCCGATCCAGTCGTGGTTTCTTCGAATCGACGTTCCAAATCGATGCGTGCCAATTCCGTAATCACGGCGGAATAAGACGGGTCATCCGGCGGCGGTGCATAATCGACCAGACGTTCGACCGGGCCGCGTTTGCGGTCGCGATCAAATCGAGCGATCGCGGCATCGATGTCCGGCGATGCGTCTGTCGTTAATGTATACCGCGCGTCGATCACGTCGATTCCACTGCCTTTCGAAGTCGTTGGCGGAAACCCTGGAGGATGCGTTCGACACTGCGTCGCGACGCATCATTCCGTTCCGCAATGGACACAATTTCATGCCCGTCGATACGGTCCCGAACAATCTGCTGATGCTCCACCGGCAATTCGTCAAGGACCTCGTCGATTGTAATCCGAAGCAACTCGTAAGAATCGTGGAACTCCCCGACGTCATAGCTGCCGATCGATTGCGTCTTGGCGGCGGAACGCTTCTGTGCGCGATGATGAACGGCTACGGTTCGAACTTTGTTGAGCGCGATGATCAACAATAATTTCCACAGTTCCTCGCCGTCGGGCACCTGGTAATGCCCCTGGGCGGCGCGCCGAAAAAACGTACGAAAGATGGACTGGACAATGTCCTCCGGATCGACACGTGGGCCTAACGCCTCGCCGGCGTTTCGATTCGCCAGCGACAGCAGTTGTTTGGCATAACGCGTGTAGAGCGCCGTTGCGGCGTCTTCGTCACCGGCCTGAAATCGGACCAGCAACGTCGCATCGCTCGCCTGTTTCTTTGCCGACGCGGGGTTGTGAGTATTCATCGGTGCATCGATTAGAAAAGTTTCGGTGCCTACAGAAGTCCAATCCGTCTGCGATGTACGCCATCGGATTCTCGAAATTTATTTGTCTGCCTGTTTCTCAAGGCCTCGTTTGCGGTCAAACGGCCTGTTTTTAGGGCAAAACGTGGTGGATAACAATTTAGTCGATGAAATCTCGAAGAATTTTTGGCGTGCGTTTACCGTCGAATCGACTGCTGTTGGACCCCAGACGACGTTTGGCGATTTCTTACGCACGGTTCAATCACGGTGTTCATGCAATGCGACAGTCCGACCATCTTACACCACGGCGGCATCTTTCCCACAGTTGGAATGATCGATCTCGCGGCGGATTCACCCTGATTGAACTGTTGGTGGTGATCGCGATCGTCGGGTTGCTTGTCGGCCTTTTATTGCCTGCCGTTCAAGCGGCTCGGGAGGCTGCGCGGCGAACGCAGTGCAGCAATCAGCTTCGTCAGGTGACGTTGGCGTTCCATAACCACCAAGTCCAATTCAAGCACTTGCCGTCCGGTGGTTGGCGCTTCGATACGCCACCGACCTATGTCGATGGCAACCCCGTGATTGGAAGCGAACAGCAAGCCGGGTGGGCTTTTCAAATCCTGCCGTTCATCGAAGCGACGTCTGCCTGGCAGGCTGGAGTGGAGGAGTCGATTGGTTTGCCGACATCGACGTACTTTTGCCCGTCGCGACGATCGTCCCAGACTGTCACCGTCCCCGACAACTACTCTCCGCCACTGACCGGCGGCAACATCAAGCACGCATTGATTGATTATGCGGCAAGCAACCGCGACGGCAGCGGAGTTGTGCGGCGTTTCAATCCTCGCAAGATGCGTGACATTTTGGATGGTGCCAGTACGACTTTGCTGGTCGCGGAAAAACGCTTGAACATCACCTTCGTCGGATCGCCCCAAAATGATGACAACGAAGGCTACACCGCAGGCTGGAACACGGACACGATGCGGAGCACGGTAAAGCCCCCGCTTCCGGACCTTACCGGCCTTGGCGATGGAGACGATCGCTTCGGGTCGTCCCATCCGGGCCTGTTCTACATCGGACTCGCTGACGGATCCTGCCGCACCGTTACCTATTCGATCGATGAAGATTTGTTTCGCCGGCTCGGCGACATCCAGGATGGCTCCGTGATCGAAAGCTTTTAAGTCGATCGAACACTTTTGTCGACGTGGCCCAATTCTGTCTTTTTACTCGTACAAACCATTGAACTTCCGATGTCCGTGCAACAGAAGCCAAGCCTTGGCGATCCGGCAATGACGCAGAAGCGATTTCGAAGATTCGCGGTACTGGGCTTTCTGGTCGCCGCCGTGTCGGCGTTCATCGTGATTGAAATGCGGCCCGATGATCATGTCAAGAAGCTGGCCAAAGCATTACAGTCCGATGATGTTGAAACGCGATACTCTGCGGCAAAGGACTTAGAAGATCTTGGTCCCAACGCTGAACTTGCACTCGTTGAACTCGCCGGCGCCCTTGACGATGAAGCAACCAAAGTGCGCTACCGCGCTGCGAAGGCTTTGTCGCGAATGGGCCCACTCGCTGCCCCGGCCGTTGGGCCGTTGGCAATCGCTCTGCAAGATCCGGAGCGCGACGTTCGCTACTACGCCGCGAAAGCCCTCTACAAGATCGATAATGACGCGGCGCCTGCGCTCGAAACGGTAATCAGGGTCCTGGAAAATGGAGAGGTTGATGCGGATGTTCGCCGTTACCTGGTCAAAACACTCGGAGAAATCGGCGAAGACAGTGAAGAAGCACACAAAGTGGTTAAGAACCTGCTTCGCGATCCAGATGTGCGAGTCCGAGAAGAAGTCGTAGAAGCTCTCCAAGAATTCGAACCGAAAGAATGATTGCAAGCATGAAACCCCACCACCCTAAACCGATCAATGGCAAGAGCAATCATGCGCACCACGCAGGATGCGATAATCGCGTGGTGCTTTATTCTCACGACACGATGGGATTGGGGCACCTGCGCCGAAATCTTTTGATCGCCTCGGTCCTGGCCGGGCCGCCGATGTATGCCAACGTGTTAATCATTTCCGGTGCACGTGAAGCTTGTCATTTTGCGGTGACCGCAGGTATCGACTGTGTCACACTGCCTGCGGTGCAAAAAGACGCTGATGGCTTCTACTCCGGAAAACACTTACGGTGGACGTGCTGCCAGACGACCCTGCTGCGATCAAAAATCATTGCATCGACGATCAACGCGTTTAAGCCGCAGCTTTTTATTGTCGACAAAGTCCCTCGCGGATTCGCCGGTGAATTAGACGAGGCACTTCACTCCATTCGCGAGGCCGGCACCACGCGGTGTATTTTGGGGCTACGTGAGATTCTGGACGACCCAGCGACGGCGATTCGGCAATGGATCGAGAGTGATGCGGAACAAACCATCAAAGATTTTTACGATGAAGTTTGGATCTATGGCGATCGGAACGTTTATGACTCGGTTCGCCAATATGCGTTTCAACCCGGCACGGCGGATCGTTCGATCTACACCGGATACCTGGATCAACGACGGCGCTCGTCATGCAACATTGATGAACGTATCAAGCCACCACATCACTCAATGGCCCTATGCCTGATCGGTGGCGGTCAAGATGGAATGCAACTGGCGTCGACCTTCGCGCGAACACAGATGCCGACCGGGTGGAAAGGCGTCCTGCTGACCGGCCCCTATCTGCCCGAAGCCGACCGGGTTTGGCTGCGGCATGCCTTGGCCGATCGCACTGATTGCGATCTCGTCGAGGGATTGGTCGAAGCGGATGACTACATTGCCCACGCAGACAAAGTCGTCTCGATGGCGGGCTACAACACCATCACGTCAATTTTGTCGTTCGAAAAACCCGCCTTGGTCGTGCCTCGTGTCGCGCCGCGTCGCGAGCAGTGGATTCGCGCGAAGCGACTTTCCGAATACGGATGTCTAACGACGCTGGAGCCGGACAGTCTCACGCCGGAAGCCATTCGCAATTGGATCGCACGATCCGATGTTCCCAAACCCACCGGTCGTGCGATCGATTTGGGCGGACTCGATTGCATCGTCGATCGAGTGAAGCATTGGCTTCCCGAAACCCGCTTCCACCTGAACTCTTCGGAGGTGTCCGTTGTCTAATTCTTTGTCTGAGTTTTCCTCCGGTTCCGCCGCCCCTGGGCGGATTGGGTACGTGGTGAAACGCTACCCGCGCTATTCGGAAACGTTCATCGTCAACGAGGTATTGGCACACGAATCCGCCGGTCTGCCGATCGAAATATTCTCGATTCGTCCACCGGTCGACACGCATTTCCAAGATCTGATCTCCCGCGTTCGAGCGAGCGTGCATTACCTTCCCGGCACTTCCTGTAAAGCGAGTGACGGCTGGGAAGTCATCACCGAGGCCGCACAGCGACACGCAATTATTGCCGAACGACTTTCAAGATTGGTTGAACACAAGTTTGCGGACGCCGTCGCAGCCGTTTCGCTGGCGGACCGCGCGTTAACGTCCGGAATTACACACTTTCACGCCCATTTTGCGACCAGCGCGACTGATGTGGCGTGGATTGCACACCGCTTAACGGATATTCCATTCACGTTGACTGCTCATGCAAAAGACATCTTTCACGAGGATGTTGACCTTTCCATGTTGGCAAAAAAGTTGCGCGCGGCAAAGGCGACAATCACGGTCAGCGACTTTAATGTGAGTTACCTTCGCGAACAAATTGGGCACGCCGCCGACAACGTCGTGCGTATCTATAACGGACTGAACCTCGAACACTTCTCGTTCCAGACACCGCTGCGGCGAGAGCCTTTGGTCTTGGCGGTCGGAAGACTGGTCGAGAAAAAAGGTTTTGATGTTTTACTTGACGCCTGTTCGATTCTGGCAAAACGTGGACTCTCGTTTCGCACGCAAATCATCGGCGATGGACCGCTTTCGTCTGAATTGCAAAACCAGTCAAGCATTCTGGGACTTGATCGCCAAGTTCAGTTTATCGGTCCGCAACCACAAAATGTTGTCAAGAACGCATTGCGTGAGGCAGCCGTTTTCGCAGCACCGTGCGTCGAGGGATCCGATGGGAATCGCGATGGATTGCCCACGGTGCTGCTTGAATCGATGGCAATCGGGACCCCCTGTGTTTCGACACCGGTAACGGGGATCCCCGAAGCCATCATTGACCAGGCCACCGGGTTACTTGTTCCGCAATCCGATCCGACGGCACTGGCCGACGCTATCGAAAGGCTAATCCGCGAATCGGAACTGAGGGTACGAATCGCTGCCCGAGCGAGACAGCACGTCGAAGAACATTTCGACATTCACCGAAACACGAGTGTGCAGCGATCATTGTTTCAACCCACGGCGTCCCGCATTGAAAACATGACCGAACGACTAGACCACGTAGCGGTAGCATGATGCGAATTGCCTATATCTGTGCTGACCCTGGAGTTCCCGTGTTCGGAAGCAAGGGCTGCTCAATTCATGTCCAGGAGATCGTGCGAGCCATGTCGGATCGCGGTGCGACGGTAGAGATTTTTGCAGCACGAACCGGTGGGGCGGCACCGCATGATTTAACAGATTGCCTTGTCCACGAATTGCCTCTGGCGAAAACAAACGATACCAAGTCTCGAGAAATGGAGCAAATTCGATGGAACCAACGTGTCGTAAATGCATTGAATGCTCGGGGTCGATTTGATCTTTTGTATGAACGCCACGCCTTGTGGAGTTGCGATGCGATGTGCTGGGCGAAACAGCACGGGGTCCCATCGGTGCTGGAAGTCAACTCGCCCTTGGTTGACGAGCAAGCCGGACATCGTGAGCTCGTTCAAAAGGACCTGGCCCGGACCTTGACTCGCAAAGCGATGCGGAACGCGTCGATGACGTATGTGGTCTCCGATTCCATTGTGGGCTACTGCGGCCAATTCCTTTCCGCCGACCAGACCGTCCAAGTGATCGCCAATGGAGTCAACTTGGATCGCTTTTCTCCGGCAGTAAAGTCCGCCGATCCGTTCGATGGAATCACTTTCGGTTTCATTGGATCGCTAAAGCCGTGGCATGGCGTCGAAGAATTGATCGACGGATATGCGCGTTTCTGCGCGGCCAAATCAACGTCCATTACATTGAAGTCACTGAAGTCGCGGTTGGTCATCGTCGGAGACGGACCGCAACGCGTCGCCATTGAACGACAATCCCGACAGTTGGGTGTTGAAAGTCACATCAAATTTGTCGGTTCCGTTGCTCCGGATTCGGTTCCGAATTGGCTCACTGCGATCGACATCGCCATTGCCCCCTACCCGGATCTGGATCACTTTTATTTTTCACCGTTGAAGTTGTTTGAGTATATGGCGGCCGGACGGGTCACCTTAGCCAGCGCGATCGGACAAATTCAAAACGTCGTACAGCATGACGTCAACGGTTGGCTCTATCCGCCCGGTGAAGTTGACAAATTGGCCGAGGCCATGTTCTTGCTTTGCAGCCAAAAAACAACACGTGAGCGTCTCGGGGCGGCAGCACGAAAAACAGCTGCGGCGCACAGCTGGCGTGGAGTACTGGATCAAATCATGGCTCATGCGACGGGTCCACTCGGTTTGGTGACAAACCTGCAAGGAGCGCGTGATGAAATCGCAATCTGATTCCAATCACCAATCGTGGCGGCGATCAGGACAACTGCTTGCGCCCTATTTGTCACCCTATCGCTGGCGTCTCGCAGTCGCGATGGCGTGTTTATTTGCCGCCGTAACGCTTCGGGTGGTGGAGCCTTTGCCGCTGCAATACATACTGGACCACGTGCTGGTCGCAAGCCTGTCAGGTAACGTGGCAATTGCGGCCGATGATGCGATGGCGGTGCTAGCGGTTTGCGCCGTCGCGGTCGTCATGATCGCCACCGTGCGAGCATTGCTTGAATACGGCAGGGCAGTGATGTTCGCATGGGTCGGTAATCAGGTCGTCACGCGACTCCGCACCGATGTTTTTCAGCATTTGCAATCGTTATCGATGGCGTTTCACAACCGGTCCAGAACGGGAGACTTAACGATCCGTTTGGTCGGCGATTTGAACATGCTTCGAGACGTTGCGGTGACCGCTGTGTTGCCGATGATTGCGAGCACGATGATCATGATCGGCATGTCCATTGTGATGCTCTGGATTCACTTATGGCTCGGCTTAATCGCAATTTCGATCTTCCCCATGTTTTGGTTTGCGGCCACACGCGGCAGCCGAAAAATTCATCAGGCGGCAAAACAACAACGTTCACGCGAAGGCGCGCTGGCCGCGACCGCGAATGAATCTCTCTCAGCCGTGCGGGTCGTCCAGACGCTTTCGCTGGAGCGACGCTTTGCGGACACGTTCGGCGGTCACAGCAAAAAGTCGATGAAAGAGGGTGTGAAAACAAGTCGCCTCGCGGCAGCCCTGGAACGCAAGGTCGACGTTTTGATCGCATTCGCCTCGGCGGTTGTCCTTTGGCAGGGAGCAAGGTATGTCTTGGCAGGCGAGATGTCCGTCGGCGGATTGGTCGTTTTCCTGGCCTATCTGAAACGTGGTTTCAAGCCATTACAAGACTTTGCCAAATACACCGGTCGCATTTCCAAAGCCCTGGCCGGAGCGGATCGGGTGATGGAGATTTTGGAGCAAAGGCCCGCCGTCAGTGAACGAGCAGACGCAGTCGACGCACCGACTTTGCGTGGTCACGTGGAGTTCCGTGACGTTTCGTTTGGCTACCTGGATCGAAGACCGGTATTGTCCAAGATTTCATTCACAGTCCAACCGGGAGAGCGGGTCGCAATCGTCGGAGCCTCGGGCGCCGGAAAGTCCACGATTCTGAGCTTGGCCAGTCGACTTCACGACCCCGATAAAGGAACGGTCTTGATCGACGGCACCGACATTCGCTCGTGGACGATTCAATCAATCCGAAGGCAGCAAAGCATTGTGATGCAGGACAACGCGGTCTTTGCAACGACCGTTCGTGACAACATCGCGATCGTTGAACCCGACGCAACAGACGAACAAGTTGAAACATCGGCCCGCGCCGCAAGGGCACATGAATTCATCGAAAAACTCCCGCAGGGCTACGATACGATCGTGGGTGAACGTGGCACCACGATGTCACGCGGACAGGCCCAGCGATTGGCGATCGCTCGAGCCACGATGCGTCCTTTGCCGATTTTTCTGGTCGACGAACCGACGACCGGATTGGACCGCAACAACGAACGGCTTGTCGTCGATGGAATCTTACGAGCCAGTCGTGGTCGTACCACTTTGATCGTCACTCATCAAATGGAACTTGCGGCCCAAGCCGACCGAATCCTTGTTCTGCAAGATGGCGAAATCATTGAAGATGGTTCACACAGGGACCTTATTCAGCAGCACGGTGCCTATGCGGCGATGTACATGAGCCAGCAAACAAGGAATCTCAATCATGAATGCGCTCTCCAACAGTGATACCGAATTCGTCGCACGTGAAACCGAAATCCCTGGCCTGAAACTGCTGATGGACCCTGGTCGCGTTGCACAAATTTGGTGCAAAGACCATCAGGGGATCGATCCCGCGTCAGCCTCGATAAAGTACATCCGTTACAAGCCCGGGAGGCGATGCATTGTGGTGTATCATCTGGTAACGTGCCGGGGCGACGTCCAAATTGTTGCAACGGCGTACGATCGACAAGGCTGGAACAAACATCTTCGCACGTTCGACGATTCAACCTGCGACACCAATCCTCTGGCGGCGGACCAGTTTGCAAAGTTGTGGATATCGGTTGCGCAATTCCCGCGTGATCGGAAACTTCGCGCGTTGGAATCACTGCGGAGATCAGAAACGGCCAAAAACACTCTGGAACGTTTGCTAAAAGAGGAGGCGGATGATCGGGTCTTCCGCATGCAGTGCGTCGGATACAAGCCAGGCAAAAGGGCAGTTTTTGATGTCCAGATGTCCGGCGGGCGAAGATTTGCCGTCAAGCTTTTTGATTCCCAATCTTTCGAACCTTCACGGTACCTCACGCAAGCGTGGAGCAATGTCGGCAAAGAGCTGCACGATCTGGGTGTCGCCATGCCCGAATTGATTCGCGTGAACTCAAAACAGCGAATCTTGGTCACCCGCTGGTTGGCCGGAAATACATTGGCCTGCGAAATGGCTTCGCAACAATCCTGTCCAAAATCGATGCGCGACGCCGGACGTGCATTGCGCATCATGCACGACACTAAGGTAAAACATCTGCTTGGCAATCGTGGCAGAGGAGAAACGAAAACGCTTCGTCATTTGGCGGCCGACATTGGTCTGCTGGTCCCATCCCTGAAACGCACCGCCGATTCGTTGGCGAAAGAACTCGAAACAAGGCTCGTCAAAACACCTTCCATCGAATTGCCGATTCACGGTGATTTTTATGCAAAACAAGTTTGCATTGATGAAGGCGTGACCGGAATCATTGATTTCGACCAATCCCAAATCGGCGACCCTATTCGCGACGTCGGCAATTTTATCGCGAAACTAGTTTTCAGCTCCTATCGAGGTGATTTCCCCACCGACCGACTGACAGAGTTTGAACAGCAATTCATTGATGGTTACTGC
The DNA here is from genome assembly GCA_020426665.1 of Planctomycetales bacterium. Taxonomy (GTDB): domain Bacteria; phylum Planctomycetota; class Planctomycetia; order Pirellulales; family Pirellulaceae; genus Stieleria. Next base: position 4,701 of record JAGQPO010000583.1, on the reverse strand, counting down.
GGGAAGTCGCAAAATCGCGATCTTGCCACGTTAGATTTGAATGTAGCTGCAGGACTGTTCAAGTGCGTCACACATCCGTTTCGTTGTGGCATGGCGAATTGGCACGATCATCTTGCCAACATCATGGAACTTGCGGCCGATCGGATCAGCCGGCTTCCAAAATTGCGATCCCTACGATCCCAGAATCACGCTTCTTGTTTTCCCGATTCAAATTGCCGCCTGGATCTGTTGCGAGACGTGCCCGAAGCTTGGATGGCCAATGCATTGATCCCCGAGCGGGCGAGGCAAAACATCTTGCAGCACATCCCAAGTCTTGCGCAATACGGAAGACGTCTGGATGTTGACGACATCGTGATTCTGCGATGCAAACCGAAGCGACGCTGTCTGATTCGATACGACCTTCGCATTGATCAATCGCAATCGCCAAATCAAAAGCTATCGATTCTTGGCAAGCTTCGTTTTAAGGGAGTGGACCGACACGGCTATCTCGTGCAGCAACAGCTCTTCGAGCGAGGGCTGAATCAATGGAATCCACATGGTGTCAGTGTTCCCGAGACTCTTGGTATCGCGGCGGACTCTCGAATGTGGTTTCAAAAAATCGTTCCCGGCAAATCGCTTGAACAGCTGATCACGCACGATGATGAAGGGCTTTTCGAATCGGCTGTTGATCGAATCGCCCATTCGCTGTTAATGCTTCACCGAACCCCCGTCTCGATCCCAGCCAAGAACTACACGGTTGCAGACGAAGTCGAATCTCTGGCGTCGCGGTTAAGATTCGTTGCCCGAGAGCAACCGCGGCATTCCGACGTGATCGAGGAATTGATCGCGCGAGCGATCGGGTTGGAATGCCAACTGGCCCTCGAACCCTGCGGTCCGATCCACCGCGATTTTCATCCGGCTCAGGTCTTGGTCACATCCGATCGTCTGAATTTGCTTGATTTCGATCTCTACTGTCACGGTCCCATCATGCTCGATGCTGGTAACTTCCTGGCGCATTTGTGGGAACTCGGCATTCGCAACCCACATCAGGCAGCTCGTTGGGAACAAGCGGCCGATCGATTTGGTTCGGTCTACTGTCGTATCAGTTGCAGTAGTCAACAAAATCTCGAACGCTGGGCATGGCTAGCATTTGCCCGCCACATCTGGATCAGCACCCAAATCCCGGATCGATCTGGTGTTACGGAGGAACTGATCGGTGCGGTCGTGCGTCGCGCAGCGGATTGCCTCCCGGCAGCATGACCACGCCGACGCCAAATGGATTCATCTGGCGTCTTAGAGCGTCGCTTGATCGTCGTCTTGCAAGTATATTGGTCACTCACCGATCAGATGCAATCACGACAGTGGATCTAGAACGTGCGTATCTTTGCCCGATTTTTATCTCAAAATCGCTCCCCCTCGTCGCGAGCAATCGTGGTGGCTCTGGCCTGGGTGCTTTTCGAAACCGTCTCGGTCGCCGCACCGGCAGATTCATTCGAAACGAATTGGGTATCTGTCTTCCAAGAGTACTGTGTGCGGTGCCATGGGCCGGATAAGTCGGAAGGACAATTGCGACTGGATCAACTGTCGGACGACTTTGCCGGGCGAGAAAATGCGAGCCGCTGGATCGAAATCCGCGATGCGATCAATCTTGGCGAAATGCCACCCGAGGGTGAAAAACCCTTGCCGGTTGACTTGATCAAGGAAAGTTCGCACTGGATCACTGCGCAGCTTCGTGCCGCGGAACGATCGCGAACCAGTTCAGGTGGCCACGTTTTACTGCGACGCATGAATCGGCATGAATACACCGATACGATCGCCGACCTTTTGTCAATGAAGTTCCCGACCGGTGAAAGTCCGCTGGACGTGCTGCCTCCCGATGGAACCAGCGAGGGTTTTGACAAAGTCGGTACGGCTTTGTTGTTGGATCCGTCATTGATGACACAGTATTACCAGGTCGCCCGACGGATTGCCGATCGCGCCATCGTTGATGGCCCACCGGAATTTCCCACCGAAACGATGCGAATGGAGTTCGAAGACATCGCCGGCAGCGGTGCAATCAGTTACCTCGTGACGCGGTTGGGCATGAAGCCGGTTCCTGGAGGTCTGCAATTGATCGAGGGCAACACGCGATCCTTTGGCATGCTCCGCTATCCGGGAAGCCGCGACAATAACGTTGCTCCGGTCAACGGTTACTATCGCTTTACGATTCGCGCCGGCGCGGCGCGCGGAGTCGACGGCAGCGTGCCAAGAATTCAGTTGACTCAAAGTCATCCCGATGATGCCATGCGGACGATTTTGGAAGTCGATGTCACCGCCGCGTGGGACCAACCGGCCGAATACTCGGTCGTGATTCCACGCGACTCGCTCGGCGGCGAATTGAGCGTTCGGATGTTGAACGAAGTGTCGTTGTACATGGGGCAGCGGCCGGGCGAAAACTTCATGCGACGTAACAACGAAATCGGCAAACAAGGGGACTTCGCGGAAACCCTTCGTCTGGCCGGGCGCAAGGTTGCCGAAGGCTGGGGCGGCGATCGATCAACACCCGATCCCGACAAGTTGGACGTCTCAAAATTTCCGCGTGTGTTTTTGGACTATTTGGAAGTCGAGGGTCCACTGTATGACCAATGGCCACCCAAAAGTCACTCGACACTGCTGTTCCGCGGTGACGGCTTTGCCGGCGAAGTCGACTCCGGAAAAAGTGCTGGCGACAACTTGGAGTACGCGCGTGAGATTTTTCATCGCTTTTTGCCCCGTGCCTGGCGACGTCCGATCAGGGAAGACGAAGTTGAACCGATTTTGAAAGTCGTTCAAACGGAGCTGGACAGCGGCGAAACGTTTCACGAATCCATTCGTGTCGGACTGGCAGCTGCCATCACTTCGCCAAAGTTCCTGTATCTGGTGGAAACCACGGCCTCGGGTGGCTCCAGTCCCGAACGGTTGAATGATTACGAAATCGCATCACGGTTGTCATACTTTCTGTGGAATTCGATGCCCGACGACGAATTGTTTCGCTTGGCGGCCGAAGGAGGGCTGGGCGATCCGGTCACGCGCGCGGCACAAGCCGAACGCATGCTTGCCGATCCCAAGTCGGATCGATTTGTCGAGGGCTTCGGGCGACAATGGTTGCGGACCGATACGTTTCTGGCCTTCACGCCGGACAAGAATCTGTACAAGGAATACGACGAAAACTTGGCCGATGCCGTGGTCCGCGAACCCGTGGAATTCTTTCGCACGCTGCTGCACGATGATTTAAGCGCGTTGAACTTTATCGACTCTGATTTTGTAGTGATCAATGAACGGCTGGGACGGCATTACGAAATCGACGGTGTTCGGGGCGATCACTTTCGCCGGGTTACACTTCCTGCGAATTCACCACGCGGCGGATTGCTGGGGATGGCCGGTGTGCATCAGGCCGGCTCGGATGGCATTCGTACCAAACCGGTATCACGCGCCGTCTATGTCCGTGAAGTGTTGCTGAATAATCCTCCCGACCCGCCGCCACCGAACGTTGGCGAAGTGGAACCGAACATCAAAGGAGAGCAATTGACGGTGCGGCAACGGTTGTTACAACACCAGCAGATTGACGCCTGTGCGGCCTGTCACCGGTCGTTGGATCCGTATGGTTTGGCACTTGAAAACTTTAATGTCATCGGAGCGTGGCGAGACAGCCAGGACGGCGAAAACTTTCGCGGCCGAAATCGCCCGCCGATCGATGCCGGCGGCCAATTGCCGAATGGCGCCGAGTTTCAAAACTTTGACGAGTTTCGTCAGCGGCTGATGGAACAACAGGATCGCTTTCGCCGCTGCGTGGCTGAAAAAATGCTGACCTATGCACTCGGGCGGCGAGTCGAACCGGCGGATGACGGTACGATCACGCGGGCCGTCGCGGCGATGGCGTCGGGCAACGACACGTTTTGCTCTTTGATTCAATCTCTGGTCTCCAGTAACGCTTTTGTGACGAAATGAACATGCCTAGTTTTCGACAAATCGATCGCCGTGCGTTGCTAAGGGGCTCCGGTGCGCTGCTGGCGTTACCCTGGCTTGAAGCGATGATGCCCCAGGGCGCGCATGCCGCGTCGACTCCCCAGGCGGTGCCTCGGATGGGCATGTTTTACTTCGGCACCGGAATGAACATGCGCCAGTTTTACCCGGATGGATTCGGCATTAATGCCGGCATGTCGCGGATTCTAAAGCCACTTGAAAGCCATCGCGGCCAATTCACCGTGTTCTCTGGAACGCGTCTTGAAAAGGGCGGCGGGCACGATGGGGCGTACCCCTTCGCGACGTCCATCCAAAGGGGCGAAAAACAAACGATCTCGCCCGACCAACTCGCAGCCGAACGTCACGGCACACAAACGCGATTTCCGTCATTGCAATTCTCCGTGAAGCGGGGGACGGGCTATGGCAGCCAGGTGCTGGCAACGATCTCGTGGAACCGACAGGGCGTACCGCTTGCCGCAGATAATGACCCGCAGGAGATTTTCAATCGCCTGTTCCGCCCGGCGGACGAACAGCAGCGATTAAAACAGAGTGACGAACATCGTCAACGCGGCAGTGTCCTGGACGCGGTCTTGTCAGATGCAAAACAATTGCAAGGCAAACTTGGACAGTCCGATCGCCAGCAGTTGGATCAGTACTTCCATAGCGTTCGCGAAGTCGAATTGACGCTTCGCCGAGAAATCGATTGGGCGGACCGGCCAAAGCCCGCGCCTGAAATGAGAG
>JAGQPO010000582.1 GCA_020426665.1 Planctomycetales bacterium | reverse complement strand
CCTCCCCGAGTGTAACCCCCAGCGTGAGACAGTTCCGGGGTTCTCTCTTTCCTAAACCCTGACCCCAAAACAGCTTACAAGTTCAGAGGCCGTTACGGCTAAAAACGACACAAACGTGACGCCCCGCGATTCCACACTGGCTCCCCTCGCCCCTGAGGTACGAAGGGGAGAGGGGCCTCTTCTTGCCATGAAAGCCAGACGCCAGTTCCAACCCGCTAACCAACAACGAACAGTTCGCGGCGACACTCTCGCGAAGTGACTGTCACGCGTAACCGCGATCGAACCGCCGGCTCCGACCGTAACTCGTGCTCACACTCCCCTGAATCGATGCTTGCGGTGCCAACGGCAATGACGCGGGGCGGGCCACAGCTGTTCATTGATTGGCAATCGAAGTTTCTTTCCGGTGTAGTCGGCCAAAGGAGTTTGGTCAGGGCAAGACTCGGCGAACTCGCCAGCGGCGACGAGCACTCGATAGTCATCGTCGATCGACCATAGCCCGCGATCAAATAGCCAATGAACATTCTTGCTCAAAGCAAGACCATTCCGCGGATCATTGTTCCGCGAGTCGGCGAACTGGTGAATGTGTGCAGCATCCACAATCGATCCACCGTCCAGTGTCGTGATTCGACAACCCGTCATGGCACAGGTGAATGCGTAGGCCGCTGCAAAGTCGATTCTAACCAGATCAATGACACGAAAGCCGCAAGGTTGTTCTGGACACGGCCTCCATCGGGAAGCCGGCGATCACCGATCAGTCCTCGATGAGGTAGAGTAGTTCGCAGATGAGGTCGATCGCGTCGATGTAGCGGACGACCGGAAAAAACGATCGGAGCACTGGCCTACCGATCGACGTGGCCCTTCGGAAGAAGACGTGGCCCTTCGGAAGAAGTTGACTAAGCTCCTCGCGGGCAACCTGAACCGGACTAAGAAGTTCTCGATACCCATAGGCGAGCCTGTCGCTGTGCCATTCCTTTGTGGATCGAGCTCGCTAGAATTTCGTCATGAAACGCGCTTATTATTCTAATTCCATCGCAAACTTTCTCACTGAGAATCACAACACGATTCTGGGTCATCTGGCTAGCAACAGCGAATTCGCGGTCGAGCACACTCAACGCGATGCTTGGACTTATCAAATCCGGCTTTTGAAAGAGTTGCTCGTTGGAGTTGGTGGCACGATCTACTTTGAGTATTCGATTCCTCGAATGGGAAAGCGAGTTGATGTGTTGCTGTTGATCGGCAATGCCATCTTCGTCGTTGAGTTCAAGGTTGGCGATACTCAGCACTGGTCTGGTGCTTTAAACCAAGTCACCGACTATGCACTCGATTTAAAGAACTTTCACGACGCCAGTCACGATCGTTTCGTCGTGCCAATTCTGATCGCAACTGAAGCAGAAGCTTCGTCAGTGCGAATTGAATCAACGCCACGCCGCGATGGTTTGTTGGCAGCGATTCGGTCCAATGGAGAAAACCTGGTAGCGATCATTCGCGAAGTTCAAGACTTCGTCGAATCAACAGCGGCGGGTGATCGCTCACAGATCAAGTCGTCGAGTTGGGAAAATGGAAAATACCTTCCAACCCCCACGATCATTGAAGCCGCAATGGCTTTGTACAACGGGCATTCGGTCGGTGAGATTTCACGAAGCGATGCGAGCGGCGCCGAATTGCATCGCACCACGGACACGATTTCGACTGTGATTGAGAACGCCAGGGCGGGGCGGCAAAAGGCAATTTGCTTTGTGACGGGGGTACCAGGTGCTGGGAAAACACTCATCGGGTTGAACATCGCGACGCGTCATTTGGATGACCAAAGCAACACCTACAGTGTTTTCCTTTCGGGCAATGGCCCGCTTGTCCAGATTCTTCAGGAGGCACTTGCTCGCGATAAGGTGGCGAGGGAGAAGGCTGCAGGGCGGCGAGTCACCAAATCAGCGGCACGCAGTGAAGTGAAGACATTTATTCAAAATGTCCATCACTATCGCGATGAGTATTTGAAGGACAGCCGGGCGCCTGCGGATCACGTTGCTTTGTTCGATGAAGCCCAGCGAGCGTGGGATTTGCAGCAGACCTCCAAGTTCATGCGGCAGAAGAAGAACCAGCCAAATTTCAACCAGTCAGAACCTGAATTTCTGATTTCGTGTATCGACCGTCACGACGACTGGGGAGTCATCGTCTGTCTTGTCGGTGGTGGACAGGAAATCAACACCGGGGAGGCCGGAATCGCAGAATGGGTCGAAGCTCTAAATCGCTCATTCCCTGACTGGCACATTCACATTTCCGATCGTTTAACCGATAGCGAATACGGTGCGGGTGAGGTGCTATCGAGAATCGAATCCCGAGAGAATGTGCACTACGATTCAGGCCTACACCTGTCCGTGTCCATGCGATCGTTTCGTGCAGAGAACGTATCAAGTCTGGTCAAAGAGATCCTGGATTTGGACACGGAAAGCGCCTCGCAGACCCTACAGTCGATTCGTGAGAACTATCCAATCGTTTTGACGCGGGACCTGGCAAAAGCGAAGGCCTGGCTGCGTCAGCAAGCGCGTGGAAGTGAACGCTACGGAATCGTAGTGTCATCACAAGCGAACCGTCTCAAGCCGTTGGCGATAGACGTTCGATTGCAACCCGACCCAATTCATTGGTTTCTTGCGGGACGCGAGGATGTCCGGTCTTCCTACTACCTGGAGGACGTCGCCACGGAATTTGATATCCAAGGCCTCGAACTCGACTGGGTCTGCGTCACTTGGGATGCGGATTTTCGTCATGCCGACGAGGGCTGGGTCTATCGCTCATTCCGAGGCAACAAGTGGCAGAAGATCAACAAGGCTGAGCGCCAGGCCTACCTCAAGAACGCCTACCGTGTGCTGCTGACGCGAGCTAGACAGGGAATGGTAGTTGTTGTACCTGATGGTGACGCACAAGACCCAACACGTCACCCCGACTTCTATGACTCAACTTACAACTATCTCCTGTCTATTGGACTTGATGTGATTTGAACGCGTTTGCGTTAAATACCAAGATCACCGTCTTCTTGTTCGCAAGCGATGGCCAAGGCTGTTGCGTTTCTCAAGAAGAACCATCCGTATTGCTTCGCCATCATTACGAGCGAGTGTGCCGCGTCCGGAGTCCATTCGTGAATGTCAATCAGTTTCGCCTCGATGAGCTCCCAATTCGGGAAATTTATGTCTGGCACCAATGCGCCATACTCGTCGACGAGGTTTGCCAAACTTGCTGGTGAAGTGCGGATCGGATCGCTGTGGTTGGGATCATTCCGGTTCGGTTCCATGTTAGTCACCCCAAAGATCGTTGGATCCTTTCAACTACCTTCGTTGCTTTGAGTGTCATCTTGCCACAGCGGGATGCGGTCGCATCCCTCCAGAAAGTCTCGTGTTGTTAATCGCGACGGTTCGTCTTTAAGTCCACTGAGTGCATGGAACATGCGTCCGTTCCAATACTCGATGCAATGTCGGACATCCCACTCGTCGTGCGACTTGCGTTTCGTTTCGTGGA
>JAGQPO010000581.1 GCA_020426665.1 Planctomycetales bacterium | reverse complement strand
GGTATCGATCAAAGCTACATTCAGCGTTACATCGCCTCCAGCAGTGATCGTGAGGCGGCGAAAAGTGTTTGGCTGGGCGCCTTGCTGTACGTCCCGGTCAGTGCGTTGTTCTTGTTCATCGGCACGGCGTTGTATTCGTATTACGAAAGCCACCCGCAAGACATGGAAGCCGTGCGGGAAATTGTTGCCGGCCAGAAGCTGATGCAGAAGGGAGTCGATCCGCAATCCGGCGATTACGCTGTGCAATTGCGATCGACCGCCGCCGAACTGAAGGAAACGGATCTTGGCGATAGCATCTTCCCACACTTCATCGCGGCGCACCTTCCGGTCGGCGCGCGCGGATTGCTGATCGCCGCCGTCTTTTCTGCAGCGATGAGCACGGTTTCGACGGGTTTAAATTCGTCGGCAACCTTGGTGATGGTCGATTTTTACAAGCGGCTCTTTCGGCCGGACGCATCCGATTCAGCGAACGTTCGTGTGCTGAGGGCGGCGACTCTCGTCTGGGGGGCGCTCGGCACTGCGATGGCATTGGTCTTGGTTCAGCTGACCAATAGCGTTCTGGATATTTGGTGGACTTTGTCCGGAGTTCTGGGGGCGGCGATCATCGGTTTGTTCTTGCTGGGGACGACGTCACCGAAATTACGCGAGCGCCCTGCGATTTTGATCCTGTCGATTGGGATCGCATTGATCGCTTGGATGACGTTTTCAATCACCGATTATTGGCCGGAGAGCTTGGAGCGAGTTGCCAGTCCGTTTCACGCATTCATGGTGATCGTCGTCGGTCCGTCTTTTATGGTATTGCTTGGTATAATCGTCTCGCGGTGGAGGCCGGTCCAATGAGGCCTGTCGTAAGCGCCGATGTCCGGCTTTGCAACGGATTAAAACGAAGCGTCCGATCAGTCCCCGGTAGAACACTTGGATCACTGCTGCGTGGTTATAGCTGGAAGTGTTGCGCGGCATTGTGCATCATCGTCTTGGGAATTGTCGACGTTGCAGCGGCCAAACAGCACAACATTCTGTTCATCTTGGCGGATGATCTCGCCTGGTCGGATCTTGGGTGTTACGGGCATCCCTGGCACAAAACGCCCAGCATCGATCGTTTGGCCGCCGAGGGGATGCGGATGACCAACGGTTATGCGCCGGCGCCGATTTGCAGTGCGTCGCGTGCAAGCATCCTGACCGGAAAAACAACGGCGCGATTGGGCTTCGAATTCGTGACCAAGGACAAGCCGGGATATCAGAAGATAGACGATACGACTCTTTTGAAAGCACCACCGTTCACGCTGGATTTGCCGTTGCAGGAACGAACGATCGCGGAACATCTTGGTGGCCTCGGTTACCAAACAGCCTTCTTTGGCAAGTGGCATTTGAATCAACACCACGGCGGCTATCTCGGTTGGAGTCCGACTCACGGTCCGGCCAATCAAGGCTTCCAGATCGCGGTCCAGGACTTCGGTGCCCATCCCTATTCGTGGAAGAAGTCGCCTCCCGAAACCATTGATCAAGCCGGCGAGTACGCGTCCGATTCGATGGTTGACCAGGTTTGTGAATATCTATCGCAAAAACATGATCAACCTTTTTTCGCCATGGCGGCTTCGTTTTATGTCCACACGCCCGTCAAGACTCCGTGCAAGTGGTTGCTTGAATCGTACGATCAAACAATTCCCCGCGACATTCCGAACCGAGACAAACGTGTGACCTATGCCGCGTTTTTACAAACGTTGGATCATCACGTCGGCCGTATTTTGTCGGCATTGGATGCTGGTGGAAATCGTGACGACACATTTGTCGTGTTCATGTCGGACAACGGGGGGCACCCCGAATACGTCGCCAACGCGCCGTTGCGGGGTTCGAAGTGGAATCTTTACGAAGGGGGCATTCGAGTCCCGATGATTGCCCGTTGGCCGGGCCGAATCGAACAGGGATCAACCAGCGATGTCCCTGCGATCGGCTATGACCTGTTGCCGACCTTTGTGGACGTTGCCGGAGGGCAGGTCGAGGATGTTGATGGCGTTTCGATCGTGCCGGTGTTAGGCGGAGAAACCTCGGCAAGCGATCGGATCTTGCTGTGGCACTTTCCCTATTACCATCCCGAAAGCGGTTATAAAGATGCCAAGGAAACGATCGGCGTCGATGATTTTCGGGTCAGCAAGACTAAGCCACAGTCGGCGTTACGAAAAGGAAAACACAAGTTGATCTGGATGGCCGAAGAAGATCGCGTGGAACTGTACGATTTAGAAAGTGACATCAGTGAAAGCAACGACCTGTCGTCAGTGGATCGCCCAACCGCCAATAAACTGTATCGCGAATTGCACCTGCAACTCATACACAGTCGCGCGCGGATGGCGACCAAACAAGAACCCAAAAGAGAGAACTAGCCCTACATCAAGATTTGATTTTGGTCATTCCAGTAGGTCATGCTGTGCATGACGATGGCTCTACTGAATTGATTAATTTTCCCCATCGCATCGCCTACCTCCCCAATAAGAAAAAATGTACCAACGCATTTGCAAACACCTGTCCTTCTGTTGCCTGGCATTCGCCGCCGGTAACCTTGTCGCGGCCGATTCCGATTGGAAACTTTTACCTTTGCCGTACAACAATCCGGGGCTTGAAGTCGACTTGGGCGTCGGGCTTTGGGCATGGCCGATGCCGATGGATTACGACGGTGACGGGGACATGGATTTGTTGGTTGCGTGTCCGGACAAGCCAACCAATGGTGTCTACTTCTTTGAAAACCCGACGCAAGATCCGAAGATCAAAATGCCGGTGTTTAAACCCGGTGTCTTGGTCGGAAAAGCCGGTCACAACATGCAAGTCAGTTATGTGGATGGTCGTCCGCGAGTGTTGCGACAGGGTTCGGAATACGTCAGGGACGAAATCACGGGGGCGTTCGATTTTGACAAATCGACGAAGATCTATGCAAAGTCGAACGTGCACGAAAACAACGTCCGTGGAAACATGTGGCGCTATGTCGACTTTGATGGAGACGGTGACCAGGACATCGCTGTAGGCAGCGGCGATTGGACGGACTACGGTTGGGACCACGCTTATGATGCGTCAGGTCGTTGGCGGAACGGTCCGTTGCACGGAAACGTTTACATCATCAACAACGACGGCACAGACGCCGAACCAAAATACGATGCGTCACCAGTACGGTTGCAGGCCGCCGGAGGTGATGTTGACGTTTACGGTTGGCCGTCACCTAACTTTGCCGATTTCGACGGCGACGGTGACTTGGACTTGCTGTGTGGCGAATTCTTGGACGGATTCACGTATTTCCAGAACATCGGCTCGCGGACTGGCCCGAACTATGCGGCCGGGTTGAAGTTGGCCGATGACCGTGGCGAACCGCTGGCCATGCATTTGCAAATGATCACCCCAACCGCGATCGACTGGGATCAAGACGGGGACTTTGACTTGATCGTCGGAGACGAAGACGGCCGAGTGGCGCTGGTCGAGAACACGGGCAAGTTGCGCGACCAGCAACCGGTATTCCTGCCGCCACAGTACTTTCAGCAACAAGCCGACACGTTGAAGTTCGGCGCCCTGGCAACGCCCTTTGCCTACGATTGGGACGGCGACGGTGACGAAGACATCTTATGCGGGAACACGGCCGGGAACATCGGATATTTCCAGAACCTGGGGCCGGGTGAGGGTGGGTTACCCAAGTGGGCGGCGCCTTCATTGATCAATGTGCAATCGGCCGACGGACGTTCTTCCCATCCGTTCCGTGTGATGGCCGGACCGAGCGGTTCAATCCAAGGTCCGTGTGAAGCCAAATGGGGATACACCACGTTGTCGGTCGCGGATTATGACAAGGACGGCGATCCGGATATCATTTACAACTCTATCCTTGCGCGGGTTGAACTGTTGCGAAACGACGGAGGAGTTCTGGTCCAGGCCGCGTTAAATGGAACACCGTCGGAACATCCGCCGACATGGTATTGGTGGCAGACCAGCGACCATCAAGCATTGACCCAGTGGCGAACCACGCCGTTGGCGATCGATTTTGACGCCGACGAAAAATTGGATCTGGTCATGCTGGACCAACAAGGTTATCTGACGTTGCGATCTGACGGAAATGCGGCGAAACGTTTGTTCGTCGACGAGCAGGGACAGGCGATTCAATTGAACGATAAATCGTGTGGCGGGTCGGGCCGATACAAGATTGCCGTCGTGGATTGGGACGGCGATGGACGATTGGACTTGCTGGTCAATTCGGAAAACGCGACCTGGTATCGCAATTGCCAGGACCATGACGGCAAGATCGTTTTAAAGAAGATCGGAAACTTGGCGCGGCGAAACGTGGCCGGCCACACGTCCAGCCCGTCGGCATGCGATTTGGATCACGACGGAAAACCGGATTTGATGGTCGGTGCAGAAAATGGACGGATCTATTACATCGCCCATGACGACTGCGTCCAGTTTTCACCGGAAGCGACGACTGCAAAGATTGCGACGCCTTCGGAGGATTCGCGGATGCCCGGACTGGTCAGTGAAGAGTTCGTTTTTGACAAACCGCCGACCAAGGAGTGTCATGCTTCAACCATCTGCCAAACCAGTCGCGGACTGGTCGCCGCATGGTTCGGAGGCACCAAAGAAAAAAATAAAGACGTTGTGATTTGGACCAGCTATCACGACGGCAGCCGTTGGTCGTCACCCCAGCAAGTCGCCAGTGGAGTTCAACACGATGGTCTGCGGTATCCTTGTTGGAATCCGGTCCTGTTTCAGACGCCTGGTGACGGACCTACGTTATTGTTTTTCAAGGTCGGTCCGGATCCGCAAAGCTGGTGGGGCGAGTTGATGGTTAGCTACGATCGTGGCCGGACTTTTCGCGACCGCCGCCGGTTGCCCGAAGGGATTGACGGTCCGGTGCGTTGCAAACCGGTCTTGACCGATGACGGCCAATTGCTTTGCGGTTCATCAACCGAGTATGACGGCTGGCGTGTGCATTTTGAAAAAGTCAG
>JAGQPO010000580.1 GCA_020426665.1 Planctomycetales bacterium | reverse complement strand
TGACCGGGATCCCTTCATAGCAGCGGTCAGCGACTATTCGGCCTTCGCCGATCGGAGAGCATCCGCCAGGTGCAGCGTGTCGTGCACCAGCAGTTCGACGCGAGACTGGATTTCATCGTCGGCCAGCGAGTTGCCTTCGAAAGATTCTCCGGTGGCATAGACGAACCTCGGCACGATCAGACAGCGGAAATCCAACATCAGGCTGTTGGCAAATCCCATCGCACTCATGTAGCTGCCCGTTCCGCCGGCGGCCAGCATCATGGCAACAATTTTCTCGGTCCACTTTTTTCCGGTTAACTCGACGGCGTTTTTCACCGCGGCGTTGACGTCGTAGTTGTAAACGGGCGACGCAATGAAGACGGCATCGGCCGCGCCGATCAGTTTACCCAGTTCGACGACGTTGGGGTCGCCGTAGGCGGCTGCCCCGTCACAGAACGGCAGCGGCGTGGAAGCCAAATCGAACCACATGACTTCGCGGTGAAGCGATTCAAGATGTTCTCGACATGCGGTTGCAAGAATTCGGCTGCGGCTGCCCGGGTTCAAACTGGCACTAAGAACCAAGATCATGATTGCGAAGTCAAAGATTGGGGAAACGAATGACTCCGCGATCGTAGTGCATAGCGCCGCTCAGCAGCAACCCGACAGGTCGTCGCTGTCCATCCCCAGCCGATGTTTCAGCGTATTAAACTTGTCAAAGTACGCTTCGCTGCTGCTGTGGACGTGTTCGGCTTCGGTGATGAATTTGATGTTTTCATCAGGGTAGACGTCTGCGCTGATCAGAGTTTGCTCGAACTGTTCCAGTGGGCGTCCATAAACGATCATCAACTTGTGTTCGTCCAGCTGGACCTCCTGGCGGCGGCCGGGATTGATAACCGCGATGCCGGTGCACCCGTCGTTGAGCAGCAAGTCTTCGTGATCCAACAGGATGCTTTTCAGAACGGGAACGTCGATGTGTTCCCGATACAGATCCTGGGAGTGCGGGGAGAAGTGGTGACTGGTTTCCAGCACCACGTCGACGACGGGACCCAGGTTGTCGATCAGGTCCAACAACAGGTCCATGATCCGGTGACGAGTCGCCGCGGCCATGATCACCGGGGTGCGGATTTGGCTGTTGTCGTCCACGTATTCATCGAATCGAAATCCCTGTCGCGGAACGACCTGTAAATCATACGAAGGTCGAATTGCGTCGGTCAGATCAAAAGCACCGTAGCTGTCGATGCCCATGTGGGTTTGCAGTTCTTCTTCCGTTAACGCTTCGAAGCTGCCCGGTGTGAAAATCGTTCCGGTTTCTTCCGTGGTGTTATTTCGAAGGATGCGTTTCAAAAAGCCCATGTCAGGCGGTCCGGTTCGGTGGCGCGGGGAGGGGGTCACGGGAATGTAAGAGAAACGGCGCGGAAAACGTCCGTCTCGCTCTACAGCCAACGCTAGGTCACTTGATTGGCCGAGCGCATTGATTCGATGAAGCGGAAAACTAGCCCGAGCAAATCTCACAAGCATGTTCGGATCAACCGGAATAGACCGAAGAACCGTGCCAGACGGACTCCTTCGGTTGAGTCAATCGCGTTGTAGAAAGTCAACAGCCGACACGTTTTTGGGGGTCGAGCGTCCTGGACATGATGCCTTTAAACCATGTCGCGAGGGATCGAAATCTATCGTGCGCAGACTCGGTGGGGCTTCTGTCGATATATTGGCTTCAGCGGACGTCTTCCCTCCAATTTCTTTTGATGCTTTTCTCTCGTGATGCGAAACCAATTTCATTCTTCCTTTGTCATTGCTTTGACGGCGCTGGCGATGTTCTGCAGCGGTTGTGGAGATTTGATTCCGCCACGTCCGCCGATCAATCGGGTTGTCGACGAGCCGATGCCGCAGCAGGCTGAATCAGCCAACGGACAAACGGGAGTGGCAGATGCGAATGAAACATCACCTGCCGGACCGTTCGAGGGTGATTGGAGTGCCTGGTACGTCCATCGTTTCGGAAGCCAGGTTGTCGGGGCGACCGAATTTGGCGTTACCACCTCGGTCGACCCGACGCAATTGCTGGCCACGCCGACGGAGGTCCGGTACCACAAGGACGAACAGATGATCTTTCGCAGCGGCCGTACGTCGTTTGTGCGTCACGTTGTCTTGACCAGCGTCGAAACCCTCGAAGGAACGGTCAAAGACATTCAAACGGTTATCGACACGGGCCCGGTGTCTTCTCAGATTCGTGGAACGCGGGTGAATGACAGAATCTCGATCAAAACGTCCGGGGCGGCAACCGGAAATGATCGTCTGATCGAATGTCCCGGTACAACGCGAGGAATGTTTGCCGTGGAACAAACGTTGCGCCGACGTGTCATCGGCAAGGGGGAAACACGCCGGTTGAATGTGCTGTTGCCATCTTTGGATGCGATCGGTGTTGTCGAGTTGCACTGTGTGGGGGACGCGTCGGTTGCGATGTTGGACGGCAATTATCGATTGCTTCGTGAGGTTGAAGTGACGACGTTCCGCGACGCCAATTTAATTGACTCTTACATCGTTTGGGTCACAGGCGAGGGCGTGATCGAAAAAATGTTGCGGCCCGAATTGCGATTGGAATCGTTTCACACAGACCACGTGTCGGCGCGCACCTTGTTTACCAATGAGGATTTGAGCGCCGTCACGGTGCATGCGTCGGGCGCCTTGCGGGTGGATGCTGAACCGACTCAGGTCGCCTTCGTCATCGGCCAGCGGTCCGAAAGTCCGATGCGGGAGGATCCTGGTCAAGATCGAGAGTTGGCGATACCGCCGGTTGCTAACCAGGCGGTGCGGCAGATCGAAGAGGGCTTGCAGGTACTGGTTTCAACCGCCGCACCGTCCGCGATCCCATCAACAGCCGACTCGACAACAGCCGACTCGACAACTGCGGGCTCACCTTCGGCCGATGGTTTTCAGCGTGACGACTCGGCACCGAGTTCTGCTGATGCGTCGGCATCGAAATTGATCGATATCGACCACGCCTCCGTGACGCGGATGGCTGAGTCGATCGGCGATCTACCACGACGCAGCCTGGCGAGCGAGTTGGCTCATCTGACACAAAATGATTTGTCACTGTTCCCGCAAGGCGAACTAAGGTCTGCCTCTGCGATCATTCGTTCCGGTAAGGCGGGGGTGATTGATCACGCGGTGGTCTTGGCGGCACTGCTTCGCGCCCGACAGATCCCTGCTCGCGTCGCGATCGGATTGTCGCGGTCCGTTCCGGCGGACACCGGCGGCGACCGTGTGACGATGAAACTGGCCGGTTGGGTTGTCGCGTCGATCGATGGGAAGTGGGTTACCATTGATCCGATGTCTGCAAGATTCAACCGCGCGGATCAATTGTGTTTGAGCCGGCCGGAGGACGACGCCAAGTTACGTGACGCAGTTGCCTCCGTCATGCGTCGATTGATGGACATTAATATCGAAGTGCGTGGCGCAACGTACGAGTAGTGACCGTTGAGTTTTAGTGCTTTGTTCCAACTGAAAAGCAGGTTTTCGATGGTAGCGGAAGCCGTCAAGGCTTTCGGCGATTCCTGACTCAGTTGCGAAACTCTTGACGAGTTCCGCGACGGAAAGAACGAATTAGAACAAAGCACCAACGCTCACGCGATTCTGTTCTTGTGATAATGGTTGGCGACGGCTTCCAGCAAAGGATCGATGGTTTGCGTTTGAATCTCGTGCGGCGGTTCCCAGGCGAACCAGTGGAATGCCTGGTGTTCGGTCAGCGTCGGCGTCACCGCTGATTCAATTTCCCCCAGAAAGTACACGACAGTCTTCTGAAACACCTGGTCGCCGTACCGTTTGTAGGTGGTGGGGTAACTCAATTGAAAACGGAAATCGGGATCGATCGTGATCGATTCACTGGGGATCCCGGTTTCCTCTTCGGTTTCGCGAAGAGCGGTTTGCAGATCCGTTTCGCCGCGGTCGCAGTGGCCTTTGGGTAGATCCCAGCGGTCAATGTGTCGCATCAGCAGAAACTGGCGAGGCTCGGTACGGGTGACCAGTAAAATTCCTGCGGCGCGAGTCGTCGGGCTTTTGTCTGACTTGGTCATGTGTTTCGATTTCGCGATTAATTCAACCTGTCGGGTTTGCCGCGGGGATAAATCGCTTTACAACGACCCGAGCGGTTTAATGGAACCTCATCTCAACGGACAGCAATATGAAAATCTACACGCGCACCGGCGACGCGGGGAGCACCGGGTTATTTGGCGGGCCCCGCGTTTCCAAGGATGATGCCAGAATCGAAGCTTACGGAACCGTTGATGAACTCAACGCGGCGTTGGGTTGTGTGCGGTCGGTGGGAGCCGCCGGGGGCGTTGATCGTTCGCTGGACCAGCAAATCGAGCAGATACAGAGAGAGCTTTTTTCGATCGGTGCGGAACTGGCGACTCCGAATCCAGACGAGCATGGTTTGCGAGTGATCGGGTCGTCCCACGTGACGCGAATCGAGGGCTGGATCGACGAGCACGAAAGCGGTTTAGAGCCTTTGAAGCAGTTTATTTTGCCCGGCGGAACCCATGCCGCGTCGATCCTGCACCTGGCCCGTGCGATTTGTCGCCGCGCCGAACGTCGCGTCGTGACCTTAGGCGACCAGGAGGGCGTCCAGATTTCCGATGCCGTGATCATTTATCTCAACCGATTGAGCGACTATCTGTTTGTGCTCTCCCGCGAAGTAAACTCCCAGGCCGGGATTGCAGATGTGCCCTGGCAGCGGCCCCAGTAGAGATGCCGCCAGCGTATGCGGGCTGCCGACGGTCGGCGGTGGCACCAAACCGATGGGTGGTTGGGCGGCCGATGCTTTGACCGATGCCCGCTGGATGTGAATCCGTCGGCGAGTGTACAATGAGTCCGACGGAGGTCG
This sequence comes from Planctomycetales bacterium, assembly GCA_020426665.1. Lineage (GTDB taxonomy): Bacteria > Planctomycetota > Planctomycetia > Pirellulales > Pirellulaceae > Stieleria. The sequence continues at coordinate 3,536 of JAGQPO010000580.1, read as the reverse complement.
CGGTGCGTTGCCCTGCGATCAGCACATCCGATCGAAGAATCTTAGGTCAGGGGCTGGAAATCCAGCTACATCCCCCGAGGCATAGACGTGAAAAAAGTTGAAGGCATTGTTCGGCACTTCAAATTGGAAGATGTCAAAAACGCGTTGACCGACCAGGGTATCCATGGGATGACGGTCAGCGAGGTACGGGGCTTTGGACGTCAGAAGGGGCACACGGAAATCTACCGTGGAACGGAATACGCGATCGATTTTGTTCCCAAGGTCAAAATCGAAGTGGTTTGCACCGACGAGAATCTTCAAACCGTGATCGACACGATTTTGCAAACGGCCCAAACGGGTCAGATCGGAGACGGAAAAATTTTCGTGACCAATCTGGAAGATTCGATTCGGATTCGAACCGGCGAACGCGGCGAAGAAGCTCTTTAGGTCAGCGGACGTTTCTGCTGCTCGTTTCTTATACTGCGCTGGAACTTAGCTGCTTCGGCAGTACTCTGTCCAAAGGCGGCGCTCCGATAGATGGTTGGTTCCTCGCTTTCGCAAGTCGTCCTCAGTGGACGCGAACGCCTGCGTGAAGGTCGTCAACGGTGTCGCCGCCAACATGACGCCGGGTCGCGCGGGACACAGGTTTCGACGCTGGTCAGTGACCTGTATGACGATTTGGTCATGGAGGTATGGAACAAGGCGTGTGCCGATCACTTCGGGGGCGAAACCCCGGCGGGCATCGCGCTGGTCGCCCATGGAGGATTCGGACGGCGCGACTTGGCACCTTATTCGGACGCCGATTTGATGTTGATCGCGCGCGGCCGTTCAACGGCCGCGGCGGAGAAAATCGCGCAGGCGTTGACTCGTGATTTGGTTGATATCGGATTGGATGTCGGGTTCGCTTTGCGGACGCCGCGAGAGGCATGTTCCTTGTCCTGGTCCGATCCCGTGATCTTCACCTCGCTAACCGAGTCGCGTTTTTTGGCCGGCAGTCTGAAGGTGTTCAAGGGGTTCTTTCAATCATTGCGTCACGGTGCGGTTCGGCGCGGAGGCCGATTGATCCGTGATCTGATCGAAGCCAGACGCGAGGAGCGGGCCAAGTGGGGTGACACGAATTACCTGTTGACGCCGAATTTGAAGAAGTCCCGCGGCGGTTTGCGTGACATCCAGATGATTCGCTGGATCGGTTTCGCCCGTTACGGCGAAGTTGATTTGGAACAACTGCTGCGGCTTGGTGCGTTGACCGATGAAGATTATCGAATGATTCGTCGCGCCTATGATTTCTTGATCCGGCTCCGTAACGAGTTGCATTTTCGCGAAAACCGTGCTCAGGATGTATTGGATCGGCCAACCCAAATGGGGATTGCAGAAGCGTGGGGTTACAAAGGCCGCGAAGGGGTGCTGCCGGTCGAAGAATTCATGCAGCAATTCTTCGACGTTACCCGTGACGTGCGCTATGCCGCGCGGTTCTTTGCCGACGACAACCGAAGTCGTCCGCTGTTCGAACGGATAATCGAACGGGTGATGGCCAAACGCATCGGGGCCGACATCCTGATGGGACCGACGCACATTTGGGTCGATGGAAAGTACCTGCAAGAGTTCTCTCGCAGCTTGCCACGTGTGCTTCGATTCATGAGTTTGGCCAACCACCAAAGCCGACGAATCGGTCATCATACGTGGCAAACCATTCGTACCGCGATGCAGGAACGCGAACCTTCGCCACCGGATGCCGAATCCGTCGGCGCGTTCCTGTCGTTGCTAAGTCGTGGAGGACGTTTGGCGCCGCTGCTGAGACGGTTACATGAATTGCGGATCCTGGAGCAACTGATTCCCGATTTCAAGCGGACGCGAGGGTTGTTGCAATTCAATGCGTACCATAAGTATACCGTCGATGCGCATTGTATTCGCGCCGTCGAGGCGGCGACCGATTTTGCCGACGATCAATCTGCCATGGGGCGACGCTATCGACGCTTGAAAGATAAGACTCTGTTGCATCTGGCTCTTCTGATTCACGACATCGGAAAAGGATACGAAGAAGATCATTCGATCGTGGGGGCAAGGATTGCCAGGAAGACAGGAGAATTGCTGGATCTGGATGCCAGCAGTATCGATATCCTGGAGTGGTTGATTCTGAAACATCTGTCCGTCAATACCGTCGCCTTTCGTCACGATTTAAACGACCCGGAGATTGTGATCGCGTTTGCCAAGGAAGTCGGTTCGATTCGACGATTGGAATTGCTGATCGTCCACTCCGTCGCCGACCTGGCCGCGGTGGGACCTGACGTGTTGACCGATTGGAAGATGAAGTTGATCGAGGATCTGTACCTGCGGACACGTCGCTATTTCGAAACAGGTGATTTGCAAGTCGATCAAGATGAGTTGGCCGACGAGATCCGAACTAAAGTGCGATCTTACCTGCCCGATCAGTCCGGCGATTCGACCAGCGTGAATCTGTTACGTCAGGTGCCTTTGTCGATGTTGCGCCGTGAAAGGCCCGAGGACCTGGCCGCGCAGCTCAGCGATGCCGGAGTCGCGCTCGATGCGGGTGAACGGACCTTGTGTTTTCATCACTATGATCCGATCCCCTCTGCGATGCGATATGTCGTTATTTTCCGACAGGGCGAGCGGCGCGTCGGGATCTTTGCCCGCGTGGCTGGTGCCTTCATGTCGTGTGGGATCGATATTCTGCGAGCGGAAATCGTGTCACTGGGCGATCTCGTTTGGGACGAATTCTGGGTCGCCGATCCAGATTACCCGGGCCAGCCACCGGCGGAGCGGGTCGAAAAAGTCGTCTCCCGCGTCAAGTACCTTTTGGATTCTCCCGACGCCCCGTTACCACCAGTCCGGCAAACATGGTCGATTGGTAAAAAGCGAGACACCAAGGCTTTGAATGTCTTGCCGACAAAAGTCGATTTTGACAACGAAACCTTGGACCGGTTTACAATCGTTTCTTTGTTCGCCTATGACCAGTCGGGCTTACTGTTTCGAGTCGCATCAGTGCTATCGGGCATGAATCTGGTCCTGCATTTCGCCAAGATCGATACGCACCTGGACCAGGTCGCCGATGTTTTTTATGTCAGCGAAGAAGACGGTCGGCAACTCTCCGATGTCGACCGACAGGAGGAGGTTCGGGCGGCGATCCTGAGCGTGATTTCGCCGGACGAGACGTAAACGCCATCCAGACCGTCAATAAAATCGGACAAGACTGCCGACACGGTCCGGTTCTGACGGTTCGGCAAAGCCGACGCGACGAACTCGCTGTGCCGTTTACACAATACGGGCGTGTGGATTCGGTTGCACGCTGCCCGGATCGGCGGAACGAAAAAGTTTTTGGACGAGTGATTTGCTTTCTGTTTGATGCGCGGGAAAGCTTACAGTGATAGAACCGCAGAGGCATGGATGCCGCGCCGGCAAGGCGGCGAGCGACATGTCGATCGTCTCCCCTCTAGCAATCACATGGATGTTTCTCATGCGTAAACGCAACTACTTTAGCCGCATCGTATTCGCGGCAGTCGCCGCCGGATCGTTCACCGTCGCGGGCCAGCTTCACGCCA
>JAGQPO010000579.1 GCA_020426665.1 Planctomycetales bacterium | reverse complement strand
GGCCAGCTGTTCAGCGGCGCGAAACGTTGCGTGCCATACCCCGCCCCGCCACGGCCGTCCGACACTCGATACGTCCCGGCACTGTGCCAAGCCATTCGAATAAAGAAAGGACCGTAGTGACCGTAATCGGCTGGCCACCAATCTTGCGACGTGGTCATCAATTCATTGATGTCTTTTTTTACAGCTTCCAGGTCAAGCTTGCTGAATTCCTTGGCGTAATCAAAATCATCGCCCATCGGGTTACTCTTCAGCGAATTCTGGTGCAGAATCTGAAGGTTCAACTGGTTCGGCCACCAATCGCCGTTGGACATCGCCCCGGCCGCAGTGTGTCGAGTCGACGGCGCACCGACCGGCCCGATCACCGGACACGTCATCGCAGGATTAGAGCGATCTCCAGCCGTCAACGCGGCTGGCGTGTCTTGGGCAAGCGCGTTCGGGACGAATGCGGGAGAAGCGATGCAAAGCATCGCCAAACTCGCCTTAAAACGAGTCGAAAAAGTTGTCGTGCGCATGATTTTTCCGGGGAATGGGTTCTGAATTCGACGTCGGCGGCAAACCTGGCGCGCCGACGTTTCTTCATTATCCCGGGTACTGCCACGTACATCCAATTCGTTTTTGTAATGCCTGTTATGCACCAGATGCATGGATCGACATCGCAACTCGATTTTAAAACCATTGATCGCTGCGCGATCAAAGCGTCTGATCGCGGAGCGATCAACGACTAACCCCGAATCACTTCTGAGTCAACGTACCTGACTTCAGTTCGTAACTCAGTGATGACCCGGTAAAGTCAATCTGGTGACTGGATTTTTCACCGGAAACCTTTCGCTCTAGCCTTGCGTTTCCGTCAATATCAACATACTGCATGTTGCTGGTCAGGCAGATCTTTTCAGCCTCGAATCGAGTATCCCCAGCTTGCAGCAAGACGTCTCCGGTAAACACAAGATCATCATCCCAGGCCAGCCTTTCTGATTGCCCGCGTATCTTTTGCTCCTTCAATTCAAATTGCACCGGAGAGCCGGTGACATTCAGCCCACCTTCGCCTAATGATAGCTCCTTACCCTGAAGTCGAAAATTGAACTCACCGATGGACAGTTCAAGAACGGACTCCGCTTTGAAGTTCATCCTTTCTGCAGAAAGATCGAAAACAATCTCCCCACGCGGGCTTGTCAGCTGCATCGAATCAGAATCCTCAGAAATCGCAAGGTTCTCGCCCCTTAGCGTGACCGTCGTGTCATTGATCTCGTACTCAAACGTTCCTTCCAGATGAGTCGACCAACCGAACTTCCCGATCGCATCGGAAAGTTCTGCGACGGCGGACTCGGACATCCGTGGTCCGTCACACTTGATCAAAACACGGGACGATGCCTGGGGCTCACTGGTGCGATTATATTCCGCCTGCCTACGGGTTGGCTCAATTGCCACGACATCAGCCAAGACATCCTTCAGCACCGCTGGTACAGATACGTCCATCGATTGTTTCGATTCATTGAACTCCGCAACAGCCGTCGCTTTAATGATCACAATTGACACGTTATCCCAATCCGATTCGTCTGGCATCACGTAAACAAAGCAGTAGCCCCTTGGCAAACTTATCTTGTTTTGGAAATGCCGTTTCGCAACCTTGGGAACTTGAACCGTCTGAGGTTTACCACCGGTCATAAAGGAAAACGTCCCGACGCTGGCGATCTTGGACCGAGAATCACCAATTTCCAGCTCGATGAATCGATCGTGGATGACGGGACAGAAGCTCATTTCAATCCCATCATCTTCCACACGGATCATTGGTTCGCTTTCACCGTTCGATTTCCGCCCTAGGCCAACCACAAAGGGACGCTGGGTCAAATCGGTGACTTTACCCTCTTGGCCATTAAACAGCGTCACTTTCGGAGCGTGCAAAAGATTTGCACGTGAATCCGCTTGGATCGTTTCGACAAGCTTCCTCGCTTCTCCTGGATCGAGCATCTTGATCAATACCGGAAGACTCGAATCCGATTGGGGCACCATGTCCCAGTCAAATTCGATCTGGCTGAACTTGTCAGCCGGCATCGTTGCGAACTTGGTTTCAACGACCACCTGGTCGGTAAACCCATGTTTTTCGATGCGTTCAAGCTCTTTACGAATACGTTCGTGTTCGGAGTACTTTGCCCGGACCAACACTCGATCGCCGTCCACAACGAGCCCCGCTGGATTTCCGCCCACCGTGCCGGGCAACGATCGAAGGACCATCATCAGCGAACTGGACAAAATTTGTTCTGCCTGCTTGCTGCCACACCCTTCTTCGGCCTTGATCTTTTCAATCGCAGGTTTGGCGTCGTAGATCGTCAATACCTGAACCTCAAACTTGGCATTGGGCTGTTCGCTAATCCGTGGAATCGGTCCAGCCACAGGCTTCCAATTTTCTTCGCCATCCCTTTCGACCTTCGATCTTGCGGTTTGGTCGTCAACGACCAAGCCCTTGTCGTCGGCGACACCAATTGCGGCGCCTGGCAGCACGCATATCGCACCGACAAGCAATACCAACACGATCCACCATGGACGCCTTGCGTTTGCACCGTTGGACAATTTCATAATCCGCTCCATCCTTTTTGCAGTAAGATCCACCGGCCGCACACCCGGCAGCGCCGGAGCCGTGTGCAACAAGTGCTTTCGTTCCAAAACCGATAACAGGCCGCGTGCATACTCCGCCGGTCGGCATTGCAAAACCGCTACCGTTTCTTCATCACAACTCATTTCCGTCACACGATCGAACCATCGCGACACCAATCGAATCAGCGGGTGAAACCACCACACACAACAGGCGACGGTTTGCAACAACGCCCACCACAGGTCGCCGCGACGAATATGTGTCAATTCATGTGCAAGCAAGATCCGCAATTCACTTTCGCTGCATTCTGATTCCAAAATGCGAGGCAATAGAATTCGGGGTCTCCACAGCCCCACAACTGCCGGACCGATCAAACTGTCGACGACGTCAATACGAACGCGTCTTCGAAAAACCAATCGAGGCATTGGTGCATCGAGTATTAATTGGTCCAACAATCTCTGTGTTTCTTTCGCCGCAGTGACGCGAGCGAGGCGAACCCTGCGAAGAAACCAAGCCAGACGTGCAATCGCAGTGATCAAAAACATCGCCGCAATGCCCGCCCATGTTATTACCATCCACTTCGAAGTCTGACGCCGTAACCACGCGATCGATCCTTCTTGCGGCGTAATTTTGACTATCCCGATTTCGTCAACACGCGACATTGGCGACGACGCCACACTATCGATTTGTGGACCGGCAGATTGCCGGTCCACTTGATCAAGTCTTGAATCACCATCAACTATCGGGGCCATTTTTATCGAATCGAGACTTCGAGGCATCACCAGTCCGATGTCTGGACCCGACGTTGATGCGGTCGTAATCACCACACCGGATTCGACCGAAGGTTGCAATGCGCTGAAGGGGCTAATCGGCAGCGCAAAGATAGGCGGAGTTACACATTTCAGCAGGACCAGTGTCCAAAGCGCATGGGCGAGGTGCGGCCGATTCTTCGCGAAGAACCGCACAAGAGTCATGACGACTCCAACCAGCAGCGTGACCTGGATCGTTTGCAGGATCAGCAGCGTCCAAAGATCGGCCACGGATAAGTTCCACCCGACGTTCATGATCTGCCTCCGTCGCGATCCAACTTGTCGATCAGATGACGCAACTCGTCCAAGTCCTTTTGTTCGATCCCCCGTTCTTCGATCAGATGGCGGACCAGCGGCATCGAATCGCCGCCAAACAAACGATCAACCAACTCATCGACCGTTTCACGAATGACCGTTCGAGGTTTAGCCTTTGCCGAATAGACCCTCGCCCGTCCCTTCAGCTGGCTGGTCGCGTATCCTTTCGTTTCCAATCGCCTCAGGTAAGTCTGGACGGTCGAAAGTTCAACCTCTCGTTCCTTCGATAAAGCCTGGTGCACATCGCGCACGCCGGCAGGACCAACGTCCCACAACACCCGTGCCACATCCATTTCGCCCTTTGACAATGCCGGCCTGGAAACCATCTGCTCTCTCTCCTGAACGCACCCAGTACATTTGTACGCATTCTAACCAGTACAAACGTACGCGTGCAAGAGCGATACTGCAGAAACGGCGGCATGTCCGATCGATGCCCGTACGCTCGCGCGATACGGCTGATGTCAAACGATATTAGCCGACTCGCGCGGTCGTTCGGGCGAATACGTGCAACATTCCCGATCGATGCCCGTACGCTCGCGCGATACGGCTGATGTCAAACGATATTAGCCGACTCGCGCGGTCGTTCGGGCCCAACACCGTGCAGCATTCCCGCCCCATGCCCGTACGCTCGCGCAAAACGGCGGATAACAAACGAGATTAGCCGACTCGCGCGGTCGTTCG
>JAGQPO010000578.1 GCA_020426665.1 Planctomycetales bacterium | reverse complement strand
ATTGGCGCAGGCAGCCGTCCATCCGCTCAGTCGATACGAGTTGATCGCGGAATTGGGTAGCGGAGGAATGGGGGTCGTCTATCGCGCAAAGCATGCACAGCTTGGTCGCGAAACTGCTTTGAAAGTCCTGCGCGGCGATCGAGACAATTTGGAAGACCGTTTGCGTTTTGATCGAGAGGCAAAATTGGCGGCGTCGCTCAGTAATTCACACACCGTGACGATCTATGATTATGGTCGAGGCGACGAAGGCGAAGCGTATTGTGTAATGGAGTTCTTGAAAGGTATCACATTGTACGACGTGGTTGCCCGAAGCGGATTCCAATCGTATGGTCGCGTCATGTTCATACTCCGCCAGGTTTGTGACTCACTCGGCGAAGCCCACAAACTGGGTTTGGTCCACCGCGATATCAAACCACAGAACGTCATGCTTTCACTTGATGCGTCCGTTGGCGATTGGGCAGTTGTCTTCGATTTTGGATTGGCCAAACCTCTGCAGCCCGACGGAAATTCTTACCAAACCGCTGAGACCATATGGGCCGGAACACCGATGTACATGGCTCCGGAACGATACCGCGAACCCAACAAGATCGACCCGCGATCGGACATCTATTCCGTCGGCTGCATCGCTTACTTTTTGCTTTCCGGTCGCCCGCCGTTTATCGAATGTGACCCCGAATCGTTATTTGCTCTTGTGCTGACGGAGCAACCGATCAGCATCGGTGTGCATCGTGACGATGAGGTTCCAGAGGAAATCACGGCGATGGTTCGACGCTGTATGGCGAAAAACATCGATGACCGCTATGCAACAATCGATCAATTGGCGATGGAACTTGATCATTTAATCTATTCGTATCCCTGGTCGGTCGACGAGGCACGTTCATGGTGGCGGATTCATGGTGACGACCTGGGATGACATCGATGCGCGGCATTGATCGAGTCGATTCCGGCGGTCCAGTGAGCCGGCCGGAATGGATCGATGCATTGCGTCGCTATTCCGTCGAACTCGGATTCGCAAAATTGGGGATCGCTCCGGCAGTCGACAGTTCGGGGTTTACCGATCTGGTTAAGTGGATCGATGCCGGCTACAGCGCGGAAATGGATTACTTTGCCAGCCGACTGGACGCGTATCGTCATCCCGACGGTGTCATGCCGGGAACAAAAAGCATCATCGTGTTGGCGTATCCATATCCGGCCGACGTGTCCGTCGCAACGCGACCGATGCACGGGCGGGTTGCCCGTTACGCCTGGTCCGGTGTCGACTATCACGACACGATTCACGACAAATTGAAACGACTTCGAAGGCTTATCGCGGACTCCGCACCAGACGTTCGGACTCGTGGCTGCGTCGATACCGCTCCGTTGATGGAGCGTGAACTTGCTGAACTGGCGGGCATCGGATGGCGCGGCAAAAACACGTTGCTGTTGAATCGTGAGCTAGGCAGTTATTTTTTTCTCGCCTGTTTGTTGGTTGACGTCATCATGCCCTATGACACCCACCACGATGCTTCGTACTGTGGCTCGTGCACGGCATGTTTGGATGCATGCCCGACCGATGCTTTTCCGGCTGCCGGTGTTCTGGACGCAAGCCGATGTATCAGCTACTTGACGATTGAACATCGCGAATCCATTCCGACCGAGCTGCGTGAAGGGATCGGCAATTGGGTCTTTGGATGCGACATCTGCCAGGAAGTCTGTCCGTGGAATCGCAAACCATCCCGTCGAAGTTCGACCTCCGTTGATGACAAACCGATTGAACAGTTGGCATTGACATCGCTATTTGAATTGGACGACGAATCTTTCCGACATGCGTTTCGAGACTCACCGTTATGGCGCACGCGATTACGTGGTATCCGACGCAACGCCGCGATCGTTTTGGGGAATCAACGAGAACGTTCGGCGTTGTCGGCGTTACATCATGGGGCGGCGTCGGACGACCCGATGGTTGCCGAGGCATGTCGCTGGGCAATCGATCGGATTTTAGGGTTGAGACCGTAGCGGAAGTCGTCAAGACTTTCGAGGATTCCTGGTTCCAACCGAAACTCTTGACGAGTTTCGCTACCATCGGAACGCTGATTTTCAATTGGAACGAAGCACTAGAACGCGTCTTTCCAGCCTGCGTCAAGCTGTTTGGTCAACGCTTTGACAAGATCTGGATGGCTTGCCGCGATGTTCTTTGTCTCGCCGGGGTCGTTTTGGTGATCGAACAGTTCGACATAGACGGCACCCGCGTCAGGTTCACGGTGATCACGCCAAGAGACCAAGCGATATCGATCGGTCCGCATCGTGTATCCCATCAGGTGCTGTTCGAATAGTTCACGATTCCATTTGTCGCCCATTTGATCGATGATTCGTTGTTCAACTTCGCGAATCAACGGCCCAAACCAAGTCTCTCGCATTTCTTTCGATAACGGATTTGCTGCCCATTCCCGAAGCGCCGGATTGGGGTATTGGCTGAACGCCGCTTTCTTCCATGGCGTGTCGGGTTTGTCCAACAATGCCATAAAGCTGTGCCCTTCGACATGATCCGGGACTGGAATCGACGCGAGTTCGCACAATGTCGGATAAATGTCAACGAGCTCCACAAGTGCGTCGGTTGGTACGCCCCGTGTTTTCATTCCCGGGGTCCAGACGATCAATGGAACACGTGTCGCAATTTCGTAATTCGTCGCTTTGCCCCAGACACCCATGTCGCCCAGGTGCCAACCGTGGTCACCCCAAACGACGATCACCGTATTGTCACGAACTCCGGCTTCACCAAGTGCGTCGACTATCAATCCGATTTGTGCATCAACATAGCTGACACAAGCCAGGTAGGCGTGCTTTAATGTTCGCGACAATTCCGGTCCGAGTGGCCCGATCTTGGGGATTCCCGCGCGAGTCCGCAATTCAAACGAAGCGTGTAGCCCCATCGCTGCGCCGTCTACCGGAGCGTCATCGAATTCCGCCATCGGAATCGCATCGCGGTCATACAGGTCCCAGTATTTCTTTGGCGCGCAGAAGGGAAGATGGGGGC
>JAGQPO010000577.1 GCA_020426665.1 Planctomycetales bacterium | reverse complement strand
CGCTCACGCGTTCGGGTTAGGAAAACCAATGCGTCGCGCAAGTGCCCAACTTCAGGTCGCGTCAGCGAGGGACCCGCCGTGATACACTTCACCCCCATGGACAATATTGATAACAATCCGGAACCGTCCCACGGGGCAATCGTCATCGGGGGTTCCGGTGCGCTCGGGCAGGCAGTTGTACGATCGTTACACGGCGAAGGCGTCGCGGTCGGCATGACCTACTTTCAAAACTCGGACGCGGCCGAGCGACTTTGCGACGAATTACCCGGTGTAGTCAGGGCGCTTGCCGATGGCCGTGACTTGAACTCGCTGCGTTTGTCGATCCAGGACCTGCGTGATCGCTTGCCACCGGTGACTTCGCTGGTGCATTGTGTCTCGATTTGTTTGACACCCGGCGACCCTGTTCCCGAATCGAATGCCCAGAAAATGGATGACGTCAGTGGGGCGGGCTGGGACGAATTGATGTCGGTCAACGTCAAGAGTGCCTACTTTGCATGCCAACAAGTGATCCCCATGATCAGACGGTCGGGCGGCGGCAACATCGTCCTGGTCGGATCGATCAGCGGTACCCGCCCGCTGCCATCGCCGGTCCATTACGCGACGTCAAAAACGGCACTCGAAGGCATGGCAAGGGCGATGGCAAAGGAACTTGGTGGCGACAATATTCGTGTCAATGTGGTCGAGCCGGGGATCTTGGAGGCCGGTGTCTCAAGAACGCTGCCTGAAACATTGGTCACTGAGTACAAGAAGCACTGTTCGCTGCGGCGCGTCGGACGGATGGAAGAGATCGCCAGCGTTGTAGCGTGGATGGCTTCATCAAACACCTACGTTTCCGGACAGGCGATTCTTGTTGACGGTGCGCTATGACGCCAAACCAAATCGCGCACCGGGTCGAGATGTCGAAGCCTGAATCCGTGACCTGGGGAGTGATTGCGATCGCGTTTTTCATCGCCCACTTGATGTGGCATGTCGGCTCGGGGGATCCCTGGAACGCGATGTGGGCCTGTCACGTCGCATCGACTTTCATCGGGCTGGGTGGAATCGCCAGAAACCGAACGATGGTCGTTATCGGGTTATTATTGCTGGCGATCGGAATCCCGCTGTGGGGAATTTTTTTGTTTGGCGGCGGAACGTTGGTGCCGACATCGATCTTGACCCACTTCGGCGCCGCCGCCGTCGGACTGATTTTGATTCGCAAACCGCCGTTTCAAATGCAGCCACGGGCGAACCTGTTGTCGCGAATCTGGTGGCGGGCGTTTGTCGCACTGGCGATTCTTGTGTTGATGACCAGGCTGTTGACGGACCGAGCCGACAACATCAACTTGGCATTCGACATCCATGGACGAGAAAATACGTTGCCCCTGGATCACGCGCTGTATGTGTCCGCCATGGCGATGACCGTGGTGTTCGTTTTTATTGTGTCTGAATGGCTTCTTCGAAAACTCTGCGGTGCAAACGATGCGTTACTTTCTGATTGATAAAGTCACGTCGCTCGATGTCGGGCAATCCGTGACCGGACTCAAATGCGTAACGCTATCGGATCAGGTGTTGCACGATCACTTTCCCGACTTTCCGACCATGCCGGGAGCGCTGATCATCGAAGCGGCGTCGCAGCTGTCGGGGTTTCTGATTGAAATGTCCGCCAATCGCAATGGTGACCCGATTCGTCGCTCGCTGTTGGCGCAAATTGATCTGGCCAAGTTCCATCGTCGCGTTGGTCCCGGCGAGACGATGGAAATTGTCGCAAGAATTGAACAACTGCGCGACCCGTCGGTCCAGGTGGTTGCGGAAGTCGGTGTCGCAGGTCAGACCGTCGCACGTGCCAGGTTGACGTTCATGTTGCAGGCGGTGGATTCGGAGCGTGTGCATCGGCAGAGGCGTTATCTGTATGAGCTGTGGACACGCGATTTAGAACTTTCGACACCGATTCTTTAGACTTTCGGCCCTTCGTTTTTGATCCAACAGGCGTTACCCCGTGTCAGGAAACCCCGTGTCAGGAACCACCGAAACAAGTGAATCGGATGTAACTGCCGGCGGCATCGTCTGCGTCGCGTCGTCCCACATCGTGATCGCGGATCAAGATTCGCCATGCGACCCGACGCCGTACTTGCGCATCAACAAGCTTCGAAAGTACATGGGCAAGCAGGATGACTTGGCCGTGTATGCAGCATGCACGGCGTTGAATCGAGCGGGGCTCAGCGTGGTGGGGCTCAGCGGGGCGGGGCTCCGTGGGTGCATCGAGCCGGATCGATTTGGGTTGTATCTGGCGGTCGGTTACATTCCTTTTGAAGAACACGAGTTGAACCGGTTGTGCGAAGCGGCGAACGACCAGGGCCGGTTTTCAATGCGGCGACTTTCAACGACCGGATTTCATGCCGTCAATGGACTGATGACGTTTCGATGCCTGCCAAACATGCCGGCGTTTCATGTTTCCACCAACCTTGGCATCCGAGGCCCCAGTTTCGTGACTTACCCGGGCGCGGGGCAGTTTTACGTGGCGTTGCAGCAAGCCTGTTACGCGTTGGAAGACGGACAAGTCGACGTCGCACTGGTGATGGGCGTTGCCGATCAACGAAACTTTTTGGTTCGCCACCACTTGGACCGAATGCCCCGTGCAGTCGCACGGCGAGAATCATCACAAGCCGTCGATGCGGCGGGGTGCTTCATTTTGCAGCGTTCGGGTGATTCAGCGCCCTCGAACAATGGAACCGCGACGCTTTGTGAATTGCATTTGGACTATCAGCCGCTGGATCCTTTCCGGCGGGCGAATGTTCCCGACGAAATTGTCTCGCGAACAGAACCTGATGATCCCGAGGTCTTTCAAACTTACGGTCCGGCAGCGTTGGCTGTGCATTTGAGTCGGATGATGGAGTCGCGAAACAGGATGGAACCATCCAGCGAAAATGGTCCGACGGAGTTTCGGCACCGGATCACCACACACGACGGAATCACCGCCGGCAGTCGATGGGAGGTTTCGTGAAATATCGCGTGGTCGTTACCGGCATGGGAGTCGTGTCGCCGTTGGGCAATTCGATCGCTGAGTTCTCGCGCGGGTTGTTTGCCGGGAAAAGCGGTGTCGCAAGAATCTCGTTGTTTGATCCCGCCGAATTGCCCGTACAGATCGCCGCGGAAGTCAAAACGCCGGTGACCGGTGGGCATCGTGACAGGAAAATCGGATTCGCCCGCGAAGCGGCCCGACAAGCCGTCGGTCAATCGGGGATCACCGAACTGCATGCAGGCTCCGACGCAAACCGTTCCGGTGTCAGTCTGGGAATCGGACTGGAAGTCTTTGACATGAGCGACCTGGTCTCGATGCGGTCGGGCGTTGTCGCTCCCGATTCGCTGGACTTTGCTGATCGGTTGTGCTTCCTACAGACGCCATCGGACCTTTGTGTCCACGTCCTCGCCAAAGAGTTTAATTTTTCAGCCGTCCCCAGCGCGTTGGTTTCCGCGTGTGCTGCCGGAACGGATGCCATCGGTACTGCGTTTCGAATGGTGCGATCAGGAAGGCGTAAGAGAATGTTGTGCGGCGGCACGGATTCGATGATCAACCCACTGGGTGTCGGCGGTTTTTGCAAGCTTCGCGCCTTGAGTACCAGAAACGATGCCCCGGAGGCTGCGTCGCGGCCGTTCGACGTTGATCGCGACGGATTTGTATTAGGCGAGGGCGCCGGCGTGTTGGTGCTGGAGCGTCTGGAAGATGCTCTCGCCCGCGACGCAACCATTCATGCTGAAATTGTCGGATACGGCAGCTCGCTTGATGCGCACGGTATCAGCGAACCACACCCCGCCGGTCGTGGCGCAGTCGATGCAATGCGGGGCGCCATTGAAGATGCGGGCGCTACGCCCGAATCGATCGATTGCATTAACGCCCACGGCAGCTCAACACCCAAGAATGATGTGATGGAGACGCTGGCCATTCGAACTCTTTTCAAGGATCACGCGGAACGGATCGCCGTCGTGTCGACGAAATCAATGATCGGCCATTTGATCGCCGCGTCAGGTGCGGTGGAAGTGATCGCAGGGATTATTTGTCTGCAACACCAAACCGTTCATCCGACCATTAACCTCGATTCCCCCGACCCACAATGCGACTTGGATTATGTTGCCGACGGACCTCGTGAATTTCGACACGACACCGTGCTTTGCAATTCGTTTGGTTTCGGAGGTCAAAACGCGAGTTTGTTGTTGCGTCGATGGGAATCGTAGGGGCCAGCAGCCGCATGCGTAGATATTCCGTACAATTGGCGTTGATTGTCTGGTATGAAGACGTCGCCATTTGATTAAAGAGCATGCACATCCAAAGCCTGGTGCTGCATCAACGTTTGATTTGTTGTGTTGGGAACGTAGCGGAAGTCGTCAAGACTTTCGTGAATTGCCGGACGAATCGAAACT
>JAGQPO010000576.1 GCA_020426665.1 Planctomycetales bacterium | reverse complement strand
ACGCCGCCGTAGGACATAATCGTCGAGCCGCTGCCCGGTTCGTAGCTGCTCTCGACGGCGCGTTGCGAACAATTGCCGACCGTGCCATTGAATGAGTGCTCGGCGCCAAACTGGTGCCCAATTTCGTGCAGCACGATCCCCAGAAACGACGACGTTGCGATGACGGCGTTGTTTTGTCCAAGCGTTACGGGAGAGCTGACGGCGGAGGCGGCTTGCGCTTTCGTGCTTTGCCCGATCACCCCGAGTGTTGCGAGTCCTCCGCCCGCGCCGACGGCAAAGACATGGGCAAGGTCATACTCGTTGGTTTGCCCGGCTCCCGTGGTGCCCGCGAGTCGACTTTCAATCTCGGGTCCGTTCTCCGACGTCAATGCCGAGGTGTTTGAGTCGGAGTATCCGTCGGAACTTGTGCTGCCCGTTGAAATCAACAAGTCGTTGTCCGGAACGAGCTGTAATTGGACGGCGAGTTCACTTTGGAAAACGGTATTGATTTGCGAAACAATTTCATCCAAAGCACCACTGGCGACCGACCGCTTGACGGACTCACTGGACGAACCGGTACAGGACGGCGAAACACTGCAAATCGCCTCGGTAAACTCGACCGTGGTCGCCAATGCGAATTTGTAGGTCGTCAATCCCTCGCCTGCGGCCAGATTGACCGGGCCGATGGCCAGTAAGCGACGATCTTCCAGAGTTTCGAATCGGAAGCCTTGGAAAGTTCGCATCAAGCGATTCCGGCGGCGGATTGCCCTACTGCGTTTGCGATCGAGGCGAGAATTGGAATTGCGAGGTTGAACGGGCATGCTGGGCGCTCGATCGTTGAGCCAAGAAGTTGAATAGCCTGGGTGAACTGAAATCCGACCTTTACACGGCCAATGGCTGATCGACGGACAATCGCGACCGCCCCCTGAGCCCCCTGGCCGTACTCACGACAAACATGTGGAACGCCAACCGTGTTTCACGGTGAATCTATTCGCAATAGGCTGATCTTTGGATAGGTAAGATCCATTGTGTCGATTGTGCCAGTTTCATGAGCCGCCTCCGTTTCCGCCCCCATTTTTTCGATCTACCGCGGCCCCGACCGTTCGGAGGAGTATCAAAAGAATTTCAGCCTGTCGAGGGTAAACGGCCGCCCGCACCTGAAAGCGGTCCGGGGAAATGCTTAAACTGGGCACGTCTTTCGGTACGGTCCCAAATTCACTTTCAAGGTTTCCCTGATGCGTCGTGTTTTCGCTCTCCTGCTCGCCGCCGCGACTCTCGTCAATCCCAACGCCATTTGGGCGCAAGAATCAGCTGATGATTCACGCAAGTACTTGCTTGACCGTGTCGACGACGTGGCAATCGTCCAGCTGTACGTTGATGGCTTCGACCAGCTGACTTTAAAGGAAAAGACGCTGATCTATCACCTTTCCCAGGCCGCAATCGCCGGTCGCGACATCTACATCGATCAACGCTATCGGTATTCGCTACGCATTCGCAGTGTGCTGGAACAGATCCTGACTCATCCCGACGGAATCGACGACGAAACGATCGCCGCGATTCGAAAGTACATGAAGCTGTTCTGGGTCAATAACGGTCCACACAGTTCACTAACCGCCCAGAAGAATCTTCTCGAGTGCAGCGATCAAGCGCTGCGTGACGCGGCCCGGCAAGCCGCCAAGAACGGCGCGAACTTACCCGCCGACGACGATGAACTGACAAAACGATTGGACGAAATCGGTCCCGTCTTGTTTGACCCCAACTTCGAAACACATGTGACGCAAAAATCGCCCGGCGAAGGCATCGACATCCTGACCGCGAGCGCGAATAACCTGTACGACAACGTAACGACCGCGGACCTGGACGGTTTTAAAGAACGCTATCCGCTGAATTCCCAGCTGGTCAAGGGTGATGACGGGCAATTGATCGAGCGCGTTTATCGAAGCGGACTGGACAGTCTGGTCCCAGCCGGAATGTACGCCGAGCCGATCACCAACATCATTAAACACCTGGAATCCGCAATCCCCTTTGCAACACCGGAAATGGCGCGCGCGTTGGGTGCACTGGTTCACTACTATCGAACCGGTGAAGCCGCGGATTTCTATGGATACAACATCGCCTGGGTCGCCGACAAGGACAGCCCGGTAGATACCATCAACGGGTTTATCGAAGTCTACATGGACGCGCGCGGGATGAAGGGGTCATGGGAATCCGCGGTGTATTTTAACGATCCGATCAAAATGGATATGATTCAAAAGTTTGCCGACAACGCGCAATGGTTTGAAGACCACATGCCGTACGACAAACAATTCCGCAAGGAATCCGTCAAAGGTATCTCGGCCAAAGCGATCCAAGTGGTCATGGAAACCGGAGACTCCGGGCCGGTGACGCCGATCGGAATCAATCTTCCCAACGATGCCGCCGTTCGCCAGCGTTACGGCAGCAAATCAGTTTCGCTCAGCAACGTCATGGAGGCTTATGAAAAAGCGAGTACACGCACCGCGAGGGCGGAGTTCTGCTTCGACGACGCCGAATTTGAACGCGCAGACAAATGGAAGTCGATCGCGTTGGCGTTAGAGGTCAACATGCACGAAGTCATCGGACATGCTTCCGGACAAGTCAACGCCGGAATCGACCCGGCCGCTTCCATCAAAGAATACTACAGCGCATTGGAGGAAGGACGCGCCGATCTGGTCGCGCTCTATTTTATCGGCAACCCCAAATTGATCGAGCTTGGACTCGTGGATAACGAAGACGATTTGAGGGAAATGCAACTTGCCGCCTATGAGGCTTACACACGCAACGTGATGACCCAATTGCGACGTATCAAGTCGGGAACCACAATCGAAGAAGATCACATGCGGAATCGCCAGATGATCGTCAGCTGGCTGGCCGTCAACACCGGTGCGATCAAAGTCGATGTGCGTGACGGAAAGACCTTTTTCCGCGTCGCCGACGTTGCTGCATGGCACCAGGGCGTCGCCGATCTGTTGGCAGAAGTCCAGCGAATCAAGTCCGAGGGCGATCGACCGTCCGCCGAAAGATTGATGAAGGATTTCGCGATCAACATTAATGTCGAACTGAGGGACGAAGTCCTGCGTCGCTACGCGGATTTGGACCAACCCGCATACACCGGCTTTGTTCAACCGGAACTGCACGCTGTCACCGACGACGACGGAAACATCACCGACATCACGATTTCCTATCCCCAAGATCTGGAAACACAAATGTTGAAATGGTCCGGCGCAAAGCAATGATCGGCGCCGGGACCGGTCGATCACTGACGCGTATTGGCGCCATGCCAGCGCGTGTTACATGCGAGTTCATAACCCGAATACGTCAGTATTGCAGTTACGCTTTTGCGTGACGCATTGGTTCTTCCTAACCCGAACGCGTCAGCGAGGGACCAGCCAGGAACTCTGCACCGAAACCAATTCCGAAAACCGCCCCCTATACATTCGAAAACCAACATTGACGTTTTCGTCGCCGTCGGACCAGCCCAACGACAATCACTTCCCCAAGGCCTTTCTCATGCGGATGATTTCGCCGAGCGGAAGATCGAACATGACGTAATAATCCAGCTGGGCGATGTCGCCGTTTTGATCAACCGCTTTGATCTTGATCGGGATGGCGGTCGGGAATCCCTTTGCTTTCTGGCCGGTCATTTGTTCGAACTCGTCCTTCCGCTGATCAGCCGCCTTCTCCAACTGGACTTCAAACGTTCCGCCGTCTTTGTACAAGCTGAAGATGCTTGCCCGTGATTGTGCGAGACGCTCTGACAGCTCTTTGGAATTGATCGAAATGGCGCCGGTGGTTGGATCCAGATCCATTCCACCGACGTCCGTGAATAGCGTGAATTCGTAGGGTGCTTTCCCGCCAACGACTTGGTGTTCCAATTTTGGGCTGCGCCCGCGAAGCACAAATTCAGATTGCCTTGGAACGAAATACGGTTTCGAATCCAATTCTATATCGACAAAGGGCATATCCAGACTTTCCGGCTGATTCCATCGGTAAAGTCGCTGACCGGACGCGATGTAAACCGTTTTGCTTGCGGTTTGCAGTGCGGGCATGATCTCCGGTTTCGTGCCCTCACGTGGCTCGCGACATATTGGCACGCCCGCGATGGCACCCTCGGCAGTCAACAGAGCCAACCGGAGTGTTCGCTCGTTTGTCGTGGTCTGCATCCACAGTGAAACGCGAAGACTAGAATCTGGAATGGATGACTGGTCGATATAGATCATCTCGACCGGACGGTGTTGTTCGTCTTTAAACGGAGACGTATCCGCCGAAACGGTTCTCAGGAATTGCGTCGAACCCTCCGGCACAAGATCGAATCTTCTGACGCCATGGACGTAGATCTGGCCGGGAGTCACGAATAACATCGGCTTACCATCGTGGACATCGCGAAAAACGCCTTTGTCAAGTGTCCCGTCAAGGTAGATCACCGAGGACCTAGCCGGCTGAGAGCCAAAAGGCCTTTTGGATTCGGAACTTATCCGTGTCAATGACTTGGCGTTGTACGTTTCAATTGACCGTTCACATTGGATGCGCAGAACTTTCCCATCGGTGTCGAAGGTTTCGATACCGTCGGGCGCCAAGATCGTTTTGACGACCGCCAGCGATCGAAGATCGTACACCGACAAATGCTCTCGGTTCTCTGGCGTCCAGGTTACCAATTGAGTTCCCAGCAAGACCGCTTTCATGATCGGATGCGCGATGTCCGCCTGCTTCACCTGTGTCTTGTCGCGAAGCGAAATCAATGCGAGTTTCGGCGGATCCGATTCTCTCGTTCTGCGGGGATCTCCCGCCCACGCAACGCAAAAGTCGGCGCGAGGGCTGATCAAAAAGTCACGGACTTCGATCGGCAAAGTCAGATAGGGGCTAACCACTTCGATCGGGATTTCGATAACACGAGATTGATCGCCATACGACATTGTCATCGTTACCGTGTGATCACCGATGGCATTGGCGGTCGGGCGCCATTTCAATCCTTTCTCGTCCTGCTCCATGCCTGGCGCCAACGCTTGATAAGTAATCTTCACTTCCGGGTTAGCAGCCTGAATCTCAAGTACCGATTCGACTCCGACCTGGAACGTGGTTTGACCGAACCGCGGCACCAGTCTGCGATGATCGGGAAAGTCCAAACTCGCTATCGGTCTGTGATAGATTTGGTTATTGACCGCCAACACGATGCTTCCGTTGGATTCATCGGCAAACAAACCGCGGCGACGCGAATACGTAAGTCGTTTCGTGGGATTCACGTCCCTCGGAAATCCCTCTTCGACAAAGACACCCGGCAACATCTGTTTTTTCCCTAGACTCTCTCCGGTATCAAGTGACCAAAACTGCAAGTAGCCGTTTTTACTGCGTGACCCGGTCGGGTCCGTTTTGTTGATCTCCGCGACAACCGGTTGCCCGGCGAAATAAAATGCAATCTCTCCTCCCCCGAGAGTCGCGACAACACCTTCATCTCCTTCGTTCCGTCGAATCCCGTTGCCTGACTGCGCGTATTCCTGGAGCGGATCAATCCAACCATCCCAGAATTGACGCGAATCCCTGGAAAGTTTGCCGACTTTCGGAGCCACGCCATCAAGGCCGCGAGTCACTGCAAGGTGTTCCGAATTATTCCCGTTACTGACAGTGATGATGTCGCCGTTGGGTGAAATGTGACACGAATCATAAAACTTTTCCGTAATGGCACCGCTGTCAGTCATCGAACGCAAATCGATTGCACGCAATTTCCGATTGTTGTCCCCGCAAAAGTAGACAAACGGATCCTTGGGATTGGAGGAGGTTGTGATCGAAGGGTCCTTGGAGAAGTTGCGTGCATCTAACTTAATTGGGTCCAACATGCTTACCGCATCAGCATCGATCACATGCGCCCGGTTATCGTCGGAACAAAGCACGATCCAATAATTGCGGTCGCCAAATTGCTTCCAACAGGCTGCAACGGCCAGACCGGGTAAGTCAAAGCTTGGCAAATTCGAATAGTCGTCCGAACCCAACGTCGATCCTTTGAACAGATAGACGCAAGGCTTGGTACCGGAGAGTCCTAGGAGATCTCCGTTGTCCGGTCGCATCTTCCAATCCCACATGTAATCGGGCACCACGGAGATTTCAAAATCATCGACGGCCTCTTCCGACTTGGTGGGTCGAACTCGGTTGTTGTAGGTAATCTGACGCGCCGGTTGGAGGTCGGCCAACTTCATCGGCTTACCGAAGATCGTGCCTTTGGTTTTATGCTCCGCCTTAACTTGGATCACCAAGTCATCCGAATGGCCGGCGATGCGAAATTCGCCGGCGAGCGCAATCGTACCGCCTATAAAAGTGGCTCTTCCGCAGAATCGGTGGGTGATTTTGGGTAAGGAATGGTTTAACAGTTGGTGGGGCGAGACGCTTGTTCGGGCTCGGCAAAATGGGGCCGCCCCTGTTCGCATTGGGCGGGGAAGTTCCTCGACGAATGGTGTACGCGTGCGATGCGTTCAAAGATCGAACCGATGAAGCAGCTGGCAAGTTCATTGCGTCACCATCGCGAGCTCATGTTGAATTGGTTCGCGGCCGATGGAGAGCTTTCCAGCGGCTGCATTGAAGGGATGAACGCGAAAGCGAAGCTTGCGATGAAAAAGGCCTACGGTTTCAAATCTTATGAAACCATCGAAATTGCCCTATATCACCAGCTCGGGAAGCTTCCAGAGCCCAAAATCACCCACCGATTTTGCTGACGAGGCTTATTGAAAGCCCTTATGGTGTCTGGGGAGCAATGGGCACACGCGACAGCAAAGAAATCATCCCCTCCGAACGTGAAATCGACTTCAAATCTTATCAACGCGGCAATTGAGTCCCGCGGTTGAATGTTTAATGTTTGACTGGTTCGCCGTCTCTGAACAGGGAATTCTTTTGACACGCTTCCCGAGAATTCGATAAAATTTGGACCTTCTCGATGATTCACTTTGCGCGCCCCGGCGATCGATCATCCTGGCCAGACCCACGAGACCACCATGATGAACAACCGGGGTTCAAATTGTTGTGGCAATTCCTCGTTGCTCACAGATTGTTATCCGGAGTGGTCGGACCCTTTTTTCGCACCTGTAACAAAGGAGATTCATGATGCCGACTGCGACTCAGAGTTCGAAGCGGATGGCCTCGGAACGAACGCTTGCAAAAAAGCAGGACGCCACCTCCGTACGGGTGAGGCCTTCGAAGGTTGACCCGGCAACCGCGCGACCGTTTACACTGGACCAGGAACTGGAGCCGTTTGGAAACTGGACAAGCGATACCGTTTGGGTGCCGCCAAAGGACCAGAGCACGGAGATGGCCGAAACAATGCTCCGGCGTTCGGGATTGCTCACGCCGAAAGACAAGAGCTGGGCGGCCGTCGTCGACGAGCATCGAAATCAATTTACGCAGGTCCGGGAAATCGAACTCACAAAGGCATCAATTCGGCTTCCGAAGGGAAAGCTGTTCGTCACGGTGACCGACCAAAAGAACTTTGACACCATCACCGATGAAATTCCCTCTTGTGTGCAAACCAGACTTGACGAGTTTTTGGCCGGACCGGGAAAACAGCGCGGCGTCAAAGTTTACTACCTTAAACCTTTGTGCATTGAGGTGGACGACGAATTGGTATTTACGTCACGCGAAGATTTGATGGCAGCCGTCACAAAAATCCGCGAAGAAGTCTTTACCGAATACCGGCGTCTGTATCTGTTTCGCAAACCGAAACAGGTACTCACCGAACTTGCCAACGCGACGTTGGCCGTCCCCCGAGCCGTTGCCAATTTTGCAGTGAAACGCAGGCAAAAAGCAATCGATGCCTACCAGGCGAAATTGGAATTCAACCGAAGAAAGACAGCTCTGCGAGCCGCCAAAACACACAATAAATTCCGCACCGATGGATGTACGTTTAACCAGATGCTGGCGCTGACAAACCCGTTGGACCGGTTGGATGTGGTTCAGCAATACGGGATCGAAAATCAATTGTCAAAAATGAAGCGCGACCAACTGATTCGCATGGCCGCCGGGCATGTTCCATGGTTCGTCGCGCTGTCGCTGGGCGTTTCGTACTTAACTTACATCAGTGTGACATTTGTCCCGCCGGTACTGGTTTGCGACCCAGCCTTCGTGGCCGAAATGCCCGGTTCAAAAGGTCAATTGCTGAAAATCGGGCATTTTGATGATGTCGCGGGTGTTCGCCACGTTGAAATCTAAATCGCCACACGGTCAACGGGCGAAGCGACTCGCCTCTGAATCTCCACATTTCTTTGCAACCGGAATTCACCATGACGCGTCGAAACCTTGCCGCCTGTTTGCTATTCGCAGCCTCAATTCCCCTGGGGCTGATTCCCGAATCGCAATCTTGGGCTCAAGCAACCGCCGGCTCCCCAACCCAAACCGATTCGGAACAGTCAGCGGCGAGGCCGGAATCCGAATCGGAACCGCTTTCGGTCGAAGAGCAGATTCAGCAACACCTCGAAGATGACCAGCCTGCCGAAGCCGCAAAGGTACTTGCCGCGGCTTTAGAATCGGACCCCGACAATCCCCAACTGCGACGTTCCCATCGGGCGATCTCTTTGGGTTTCCTTCGGGCTCGTAATTACGACCAGGCGACGAATCAATTGATTCAATGGTTCGACTTCGAACTGCCTCGAACCGATTCTCCCCGTGCCGCCAATTCGCTTGCCGGGATCATCCAGCAGATCAGCGTCTATGGGATGCGTGGTGAAAAGGCCGACGTTGTTGCCAGGGCAATCGACCAGGCAATCGCGCGTTGTCGCGAGCTGGAATCCGAACACCGAATCGAAATACAAAGCACTCTTTCCAGGTTGGTCGGACTCAAGGCATCCGCGCTTTCGCGCGACGACGTAGACGCGGCAAAGGACCTCGTTGCTCAGGAACTGCAGAAATTAAAAGCGATCAATAGTTCGGATGATTTAACCGAAGGAACCCTTAGCGCGGAGATCAGCTTGCTGGGTTTGTCTGCCAGACTGTTCAACAACGCCGATTCCGAAACGCGATTGGAGTCTCTGTTTGAACAAGCATTGAAGTCGTTTCCAGAATCCGAATCGCTGACCGTCCAGTTTGCCAGTCACCAGTATTCGACGATCAGCAGTCTGGCTCGTGAGAAACCCGACGAAGCATCGCTGCGAATGAAGGAGGCCGTCGCCAGGTTGACGCCCTATGAAGAGGAATTTCGCGGCGTTCAAACGATCTTGCGCAACATTAAACGCTTGGAAAGCACGATCGAAGCCGGCCGTAAACAACAAGCGATGATCGGGAAACCGGCGCCACCGTTAGACATCGACGGATGGGCCAATTCGAAAATCACAAGTGTCGATGACTTGAAAGGAAAAGTCGTTCTGTACGATTTCTGGGCCATTTGGTGCGGCCCCTGCATCGCAACATTTCCCCACTTGCGCGAGTGGCGTGAGGAGTTTGCGGATCAGGGATTCGAGGTCGTCGGCATCACACGGTACTACGGTTACTCGTGGAATGAAGAAAGTGAAACACCGACAAGGTCCGCAAAGGAATTGTCTGCCGAAGTGGAACGCGAAGCCGTCGAGAAATTCTTGCAGTCAAAGGACATGCATCATCCCACAATCCTGACGCCCAAAGACAGTCAGATGCAGATCGAATATGGGGTCACCGGAATTCCCCACGCAGTGCTCATTGACCGCAATGGCATCGTGCGAATGATCAAAATCGGTAGCGGCCAAGCCAACGCCGACGCGTTATATGCCAAGATCAAAGAATTGGTTGCAAATTAACCGTCGCAGCAAGTCCGATGCAATCCGTCGTTCACTGCAGGCGAGTTCGCAATCAAGCGCAGCGTTCGATGGCCTTTGCGCGCTCATATGAAGCGATGATTTCCACGCGGTGATCACCGCGTGCCGATAAACCGCGTGCCGATAAACCGGGCGATTCTGCTTTCGCACGGTCGTCTGCAAGATTCATTTGCGAAAGGACAACATAATAAATATCAATCCAAACTCAGAGAAATCGGTTCCACGGGAGACAACGATGCGGTGGGTGTCACGGCCGCGTTGACCACCGGATTACGGACGGCCGACGCCGTGATTGCGACACAGTTATTCCGTCCTTTTCGCTTCGCTTCGTATAAGCTGGCGTCTGCTTTTTCAAACAGGTGATTGAAACCGTCGTGACGTCCGCGGTCGACCCAGCACACGCCAAGGCTGATGGTGACGCACAAACAGTTGCCTCCATATTCTACCTGCAGTTTTTCGACGGCACTTCGCAAACGTTCCGCGACCTTCAACGTCGATTCGTAGTCACAGTCACCAACCAGCACGACGAATTCTTCACCACCGAACCGGTACACCGTATCGTACTGGCGACAATTG
Source organism: Planctomycetales bacterium (assembly GCA_020426665.1). Lineage (GTDB taxonomy): Bacteria > Planctomycetota > Planctomycetia > Pirellulales > Pirellulaceae > Stieleria. The sequence goes on along the minus strand of JAGQPO010000576.1, from coordinate 4,716 downwards.
TCTTTCAAGCAACCGGCAACGGCGCGTAGAACGATGTCGCCTGCGGCGTGTCCATAGTTGTCGTTAAAGGCCTTGAAATGATCGATGTCCGCAATGATCAAACCAAATGACTTTGACTCGCGTCTGAATTCATTGGAAACCTGAAAGACTTCGGCATCAAACGCGGAACGGTTTTTCAGTTGAGTCAGACTGTCCAGCAATGCCAATTCGCGAAGTTCGTTTTGCTGCTCCGACATCTCACGAATGGTTCGCTCCATTCCCAATGAGATCTTGACCATCGACTCTTTCGCGCGATGTTCGAGATCCGCGATGGAATCGAAGGCGATGGAATCGAAGTGGAAAAGTGTTTCGTACCCTTTCCATTCGGCGATCATTTCATCGAACAACAAATCAAATTGATCGTCTCCGATGCCCAACATTTCGTTGGCCGCCTTGCGTACCCCGAACAGTTCACGATCCGACGGATCGGGTGACAACATCAGTTTCCCGACTTGCTGGCTGACAAAAAATAGTTTCGTGGACGCACTCGGCTGATTGACGTCATACTTTTCGATCGTCTCGATCATCGCGCCGGGAAAATTCCACTTTTCCAACAAGCATGCCCCGACCTCGTACCGGTCGGCACCACAGACTTCGCGCTCGATCGTTGACGACAACTTTTCCAAAAGCTCATCTTGGCTAAACCGACTTGATAATTCCTTGGAATATGCGTTTCCGATTCCCATCGCACCGATGTTGAACACCAGCCCCAACAAAAAACACTCGTCGGCATTCTGTTCGGCATGTTTGGCGATCAACTTCGCCGCGATCGCCGTTGCCAATGACTGTCGCCAAAACTCGTCGTATGGAAAACCAGCCTGCCCTTGCGTGTCCATTACTGAGAACGAGAGGGACAGCAGACGCAAGGTCCGCATTCCCAGCAGCGGGATCGCTTGTTGTAAACTCGATACGGTACGCGATGACGCAACGATCGGCGAATTGCAATAGTCGATTAGCTTTGCCGACAACTTCGGGTCGGCGCTAATGACCTTGGTAATATCGGCAATTCGCGCATCCGGCTGATTGACCAGATCCAGCAACTTTGCGGCAATGGTGGGAGGTGAAGGCATGTTTTCGCCTTCAACGATTTTCGCGACGTCGGTGTTCATCGTGGATATTGGACTGGGTAATTCGTTCCTTCTCGGGATCAGTGCGATGCCGGGGCGAGTCTACGCGCGACGATAACAAATGTGGTTATCCGCATTCTGGCGTGTCATCGAAAAACTGTAGGAGCGCAATACGGATCGGTGTGACCGATCGGTAGCCCAAATGAGGGAACTCCGCCATTACTTTGGTTGCAGGCTCCCGTCGCAGCCTGGCACAACCTGGCGTTACTCAGACCGGCTAGAATAGCAGTCCTCTCTCCTTCCCCCACTGTCCGAACGCCGTATTGGCGAAACGCCCCCAGGCCCTTCTCCCCCCGCCATGGAACTCGCAAATCTCACTTGGCCGGATGTCGATGCCATCGACCGCGACACACCGGTGATCATTCCGGTCGCCGCATTGGAACAACATGGACGGCACATGCCCGTTTTTACCGACAGCATGCTGCTGGGTGAAATCGTACGGCGGGCCCATGAACCCTTGGCCGATCGGGCGCTGTTGGTTCCACTGATGTGGCTTGGCAACTCCCACCACCACATGGACTTTCCCGGCACCGTGTCGGCCGACCCTCGTGTCTATTTAGATTTGTTACTTGGGCTGGTTGATAACTTTATCACGCACGGATTTCGACGCGTTCTGATCATCAACGGACACGGCGGCAATGACGTTCCCGCGCGGCAAGCCATCTTTGAACTCCGTCAGCGACATCGTGACCGCAATGACCTGCTGTTGATATCTGCAACCTATTGGCAACTTGCCGATCCCAGGTCGCAACTTGCCGACCTGCGTCAAAGTGAGATGGGGCATGCATGTGAGTGGGAAACGTCAATGGTGTTGCGACTCGCACCGCAGCTGGTTCGACAGCACGAGGCCGTCCCCGAAATCCCCTTCGGCAACCCTTTTCTTCCGGCGTCCCGAGCGTGGACGATGCCCGATCGATCGGAACCCGGCCACGTGGGCATTCCGGCGTCAGCGAGTGCTGAAAAAGGTGAAGCTCTGTTCGAGGTTTTTGCCCAAGGAGTCATTGAATTGATCGAACGTATCACTCGATGGGACGGAAAATCTTGGGATGGATGATTCACCCTACCGCACTCCCCAGCAACCCGATGATTCCACTCGGCAACCAGCCCCCAGCGGTTCCGGGGCTGGTGGTATCACGCGGGCACGCATCGCAATCATCTGTGGCCTGTTGCTGCTCGCCTCGGCAATCAACTATCTGGATCGCCAAACGTTGGCCAGCGCCTCGGCTCGGATCAAGACCGAGTTCGAATTGCTCAATGAACAATACGGTGACATCGAAGCCGCCTTCGGTTACGGCTTTGTCATCGGTTCAATTATTTTCGGATTGCTTGCCGATTTGGTTCCGGTGCGGTGGCTGTATCCTGTCGTCTTGATCTCGTGGTCGACCGTCACGGCGGCAACAGCGTTGGCAACCGGATACGAAGATTTACTTTGGTGCCGTCTTGTGCTGGGAATCTTCGAGGCGGGACATTGGCCCTGCGGTGTGCGTGTCGTCCGCAGCCTGACCAGGACCGGAGGAAGAACGATGGGCAACGGGTTGTTGCAAAGCGGGACTTCTATCGGAGCCGTACTGGCACCGTTGATCATCCTGGCACTTTTGACCGATGAAATTGGCAGTTGGCGACCGGCATTCGCCATCGTCGGCGGAATCGGGGTGGTATGGGTGGTCGCTTGGTTTTTAAGTGTTCGCGCCCAAGATTTGGCGACCGATTCGGCGGAACGCCAACAAGCCACACCATGGCGTGTCCTGTTACAACGACGGATGGTGATCGTGCTGGTTGTGGTTTGTCTGATCAACACGACATGGCAACTGTTTCGAGCTTGGCTACATTTGTTCTTGGAGGAAGGACGCGACTACACAGAGACGCAAACGTTGCTATTTAATTCGGGCTGGTTTGCCGCGACCGACGTCGGATGCCTGGGAGTCGGCGCGGTGGTCCTGTGGTTATGCTCGAAAGGAATGACGCCGACACGTGCAAGACTGCTAATGTTCTCCGCCTGTGCAGGACTTTGCCTCACGATGCTCGCGCTACCGCTGTTGCCCAAAGGATGGATTTTGCTGACTGTCTTACTATTCGGCGGCGCCGGAGCGTTGGGCATGTTCCCACTTTACCACGCCTTCACACAAGACATCTCGGGAAAACATCAAGGCAAAGTGACGGGAATCGCGGGCGTCACGGCCTGGTTTTTGGTACCACCGGCACAAAAACTTTTTGGGCGGTTGGTTGATGTCACCGGGTCATACGACACGGGGCTTGCCGCAGCCGCCTGTTTACCCGCGGCGGCGGCGATCATTCTTTGGACCTTTTGGACAGATGAACCGGATGAACAATCACAAACCCTTTCTTGATCGTCGCTCGTTTTTAACTCAGTCCGGACGCACAACGTTGGTCGGCCTGGGCGCATTTGCCGTCGGCAGCGGCTTGGGCCGAAGCAATGTTGAAAGTGCCAATGCAGCAGTCACGACAAAACGCCCCAAAATCGCTTTCCTGGGAACGGTTGTCAGAAAGCACTCACACGCACAGCACTTCTTGGACCGGCATACACTCGGGTATTCATGGAAAGGTGGTTGGCAATCACCTCGCGTCGAAGTTGCTTCGGTCTTTGTTGACCAATTTCCCGACGATGACCTGGCTCGATCCAGAGTCAAACGTCACGCCTTGCAACTGTACCCGACGATCGAAGAAGCGTTGACGCTCGGCGGCCAGCGTTTGGCCGTCGACGGCGTGGTCCTGATCGGGGAACACGGCGATTATCCACGCAACGAGAAAAATCAGCATCTCTATCCACGTTACGAGTGGTTTAAACGCATCGTGAAAGTCTTCGAAGACAGCGGACGCAGCGTACCCGTCTTCAACGACAAACATTTGTCAACGGACTGGGATCAATGTGTCGACATGGTCGACGACTCAACGCGATTGGGATTTCCCTTTTTAGCCGGATCGTCACTTCCCGTCACACGGCGCATGCCCGCGATCGATATGCCATACGACGCGAGCTTGCGTGAAAGTGTCTGTGTCGCCTACGGTGGTGTCGACAGCTACGACTTTCACGCTTTGGAAACCGCCCAGTGTATGTCGGAACGCCGCGTCGGAGGCGAAACCGGCGTCCGCCAAGTTCATGCCCTGCGCGGCGACAACCTCTGGCAACGTTTGGAACAAAACGATTGCCAGCTGACCCGCAAATTGATCGTCTCGGCGCTGACGCGTAGCCACAACCTGCCGTCCGAAGGCGGGTTTCCAACGGAAGTTCCGTCATTCCAGTGGCTGCGAAAAACGATGCCCGAAACAACCGGATACCTGATCCAGCACAACGACGGATTGAAAACGACAATCTTGCTGACCGGTATTCGGGACTTCAATTACGCAGGCATGCTCGACGACGGTACGCTCATTTCTTGCCAAATGTATTTGCCAATGCCCGGGCACGGTTCCACAACCGCCGACTTTTTCAATCCGCTGGTGCGTCATATCGAAACGATGATCTTGGACGGCAAGACTCCCTACCCGGTCCGGCGAACCCTGTTAACGTCCGGCATGGTCATCGGCGGCG